>NZ_JBHIQG010000005.1:9118-11978 GCF_042196425.1 Bartonella sp. AD328YNZD
TTGATATGCTCGTGCAAGGCGGCGTGCATTCACCTCTCCAACATGACGAATCCCCAATGCAAACAAAAAACGGCTTAAAGGAATTTCGCGGCGTGCATTAATGGCATCATACAGTTTCCGCACTGAAACAGTACCAAAACCTTCCATATTTTCCAAACGGATCAAAGACTTTTCTTGGCGCCGTTCTAAAGTAAAGATATCAACTGGTGTATGAATACAAAGCGCCTCATCTTGAGCATGGAAAAAAAATTCTACCTGCTTTTTACCCAAGCCTTCAATATCAAACGCATTGCGTGAAACAAAATGACGAATACGTTCAATCGCTTGTGCAGGACAAATAAGCCCACCGGTACACCGACGCACCGCTTCTCCTTCTTCACGAACAGCATGACTCCCACAAGCGGGACACAGATGAGGAAAAACAAAAGCAGAAGCATCTTTTGGACGTTTTTCAGCAATAATATCAACAATTTGAGGGATTACATCACCAGCGCGTTGTACAATCACGGTATCGCCTACACGAATATCACGCCCTTCACGAATGGGCTCTCCTTTATGGCCAATTCCCTTAATATAATCCTCATTATGCAAACTGGCATTGGTCACCACCACCCCACCAACAGTAATAGGTGTAAGGCGTGCAACAGGCGTCAAAGCTCCCGTACGACCGACCTGAATATCAATATCTTCCAAAAGCGCCATTGCTTTTTCTGCTGGAAATTTATGGGCTATTGCCCAACGCGGCGAACGAGAAACAAACCCCAAACGCTTTTGGAGCATCAAATCATTAACCTTATAAACAATGCCATCAATGTCATAGCTTAAAGAATGACGGCGTTCTTCTATATCACGATAATAAAAAATAATTTCTTCTACTCTCTTAAAGACTTTTATTAATGGATTGATAACAAAGCCATATTCTTTTAGCTTTTTCATCATCTCTATTTGACTTTCTGCAAATACTTCACTCACTTCACCACAAGCATAAGCAAAAAATTGAAGCTTTCTGCTGGCGGTTATCCGTGAATCAAGCTGACGGAGCGAACCAGCCGCTGCATTTCGAGGATTGGCGAAGGTTAACTTTCCCTTCTCTTGTTGGCTTATATTAAGAGCTTGGAAATCTTCCCGTCCCATATAAACTTCGCCGCGAACCTCGATTACCTCAGGAAAATCACCTTGCAAAACTTGTGGAATATCAGCAATTGTTCGAGCATTTGCCGTCACATTTTCACCGACAGTTCCATCCCCACGCGTTGCCGCACGCACAAGCCGCCCCTTTTCGTAGCGCAAAGACAAAGATAAACCATCAATTTTTGGCTCCGCTGTTATTTCCAACACTTGTGTTTCTGGAAGACGTAAAAAACGACGAATACGCTCAATAAATTCAGTAACATCTTCAGAGCTAAACGCATTATCAAGTGAAAGCATAGGCTGTGCATGAACAGATTTTTCAAACTTTTCAGAAATTGGTGCCCCAATTTTATGTGAAGGAGAATCAACACGAATAAGCTCTGGAAAAAGAGCTTCAATTTCTGCATTACGGCGGCGCAATGCATCGTATTCTGCATCAGAAATTTCAGGCTGATCATCACGATTATAAAGCACATCATGACGCGCAATTTCTTTTGCCAACCACTCTAATTCACTTTCTGCTTCAACAGCTGAGAGATTTTTAACTGCATCTTTGTTCATAAAATCTATTCCAAATTACGAGTTACTGCCATAAGGACTTCCACGCTTCCTCTATAAAGTGAATCGCAAATAAAAATAAGCTTTCCAGTATTTTTATCACTGGCTAATTACCTTTATGCGAGAAGCTTTTGAGCCGCTGCACGCGCTTCTTCAGTAATCTGTTCTCCTGCCAACATACGAGCAATTTCTTCTGCACGTTCATGCTCTTCCATTTTATGAATAGCAGTAACAAAGCGTCCTTTATCATGACTCTCAATTTTCGAAATAAGAAAATGACCATGCGCTTTCGATGCAACCTGTGGTGCATGCGTAATAGCAAAAACCTGAACACGTTCTGATAAGCGTTGCAACCGTTGTCCAATAGCCGCTGCAACAGCCCCCCCAACACCTGTATCAATTTCATCAAAGATCAGCGTCGGTGCTGATCCTCGATCAGACAAAACAACTTTTAATGCCAACAAAAAACGAGACAATTCACCGCCAGAAGCCACACTAAGCATCGGTCCAGCTCGTGTTTCAGGATTTGTTCGCACCCAATATTCAATACGATCACATCCCTCAGCACTCCGCTTTTCCACATCACTTTGCATTTCAACAATAAACTCGGCCCTCTCTAACTTCAATGCCGGCAACTCAGCCATAACACTTTCAGATAAATGCTTTGCTGTCTCCCGACGCTTTATTGTTAAGGCTTGCGCCAATGTATCATAATTTTTCTTTGCCTGCTTTGCCTCATCTTCAAAACGTGTCAATATAGTCTGAGCCTCTTCAAAATCAGCGAGTTCTGCGTCCATTTTATCGCATAACTGAATCAATTCATCCGCAGAAACTTGATATTTACGAGCAAAACCCCGAAGAGAAAAAAGACGCTCTTCTATCCGTTCCAATTCATCAGGTTCAAAATCTAATGCTCGTATTGCCGTCTCAATACCTTCTTGTGCTGTTGCAAGTGCATGCAATGCCTCATCAATAGATTTCACCACTGGTGCAATAAGTTCTTGCGCCTCAGGAATTTTCCGCTCCAAACGCCTCACCAAATTAGAAAGCACTGGAATTGGTGATTTTTGACCCGTTAAAAGATCATCCGCGTCTTTAATATCTGTCGCTATTTTTTCTAATTTAAGCATATCAGCACGACGAAGAGAAAGAGCTTCCTCTTCACCAACTT
>NZ_JBHIQG010000005.1:12078-16941 GCF_042196425.1 Bartonella sp. AD328YNZD
ACCTGCCCGCGGTCAACCCCATGACGCACAAGCGAAGCATCACCCCGCCCCCCTAGAGCAAGTGATAAAGCATCAAGGAGAATAGACTTCCCCGCACCCGTTTCTCCAGTTAAAACCGTCAACCCCGCTGTAAAATGAATATCGAGCGTTTCGATCAAAACAATATTATGAATCGAAAGCTGTACCAACATAGAGAATCAACGTACCCTTTTCTTATCACCACCTAAAGCATTTGAGATCCAAGAAGATTTATGCTCACGTGGCGATATTTTATTCTTCTGCAAGAGATTATAAGAAAATTTATACCACTCACTTTTGGGATAATTACGTCCTAAAATAGCTGCTGCCGTCTGTGCTTCTGCCGTTAAGCCGAGAGCTAAGTTAACTTCCGTTAAGCGGAAAAGTGCTTCTTCAATTTGATTTGTATCAGAATACTCTTCAACCACGGTACGAAACCGTCTACTTGCCGCAAGATAGCGCCGCCCCTCTTCATAATAGCGGCCAATCTGCATTTCTTTACCAGCTAGCTGTTCGCGACCAAAACGGATTTTATCCTTAGCATCCTTGACATACTCAGAATTAGGATAACGCTCTATAAGAAGCTGCATAGCAGCAATAGCACGTTTCGTGTCACGTTGATCACGCGTAACATCAGGAATCCGACGGAAAGAAGAAAGACCAATAATATAGTACGCATAAGCCGAGTCAGTCGACCCTGGATAAAGCGTAATATAGCGTTGAGCCATACTAATTGAATCATCATACTTTCCGAGTCGATAATTAGTAAAAGCACCCATCACAAGAGATTTGCGCCCCCAGTCTGTATAAGCGTACTGTTTTTCAATCTTCAAAAACTTTTTCGATGCGTCCCCAAGCCGCCCACTTTCAAGGCTAGCAAGCGCTTGATTATAGAGAACATCTGGTGGCTCTATTTTCAAAACATAAGCAGATGGATCAAGGGTCTTTTTCTCTTTAAAGAGGCATCCCGCTAACATACAAGTGCTTCCCAAAAGCACCACCCCCAATATCTTGCGTACAATGTTAGATTTTCTATATGTCATATTTCCAATGCACACATGAGATTTTTTCATATTTTTTCCGGCCTCCACAGAATATCACCTTGTAGCAAAAACAATTTATCAAAGGTTTTATACCATATCACTATAAAATCCACATAACCAATTTAGCAGTTCAGGTCAATCATCCCCTTAAAAATCAAATAAATAATAAAAAATCTTGTCAATTTTTTTACTCTTTCTCTAAAAAGCTTTTTTCATAATATGATTCGTCTGCCAAAACAGCCTTCACCAATTGCGCATTAATTCTATGCCCACTACAATAAGAACGAAATAATCCAATAAAAGGTGCACCAAGCAAAGCAGTATCACCAATCGCATCAAGCATCTTGTGCCGAACACATTCATTCTCCCAATAAGGACCATCGGGATTTAAAATTTTATCATTAAGGTCGATAACAAGAGAATTTTCCAAAGAAGCACCTCTCGCCTTTCCAGAAAGCCTTAATTCTTCCACGTCTTTGATAAAACCAAAAGTGCGCGCACGTGACAAATCATCCCTAAACCCTCGTGTGGTAAGATCAAAACTGAAATGTTGCTTACCAATAGCAGAAGAAGGAAAAGAGATCGTTATATCAAAACGACGTCCATTAAATGGCAAAAGCTCTGCAACACCATGAGCTCCTTCAACCCGCAACGGCTTTTTTATAATGAAATAAGAACGCAAGGCATTTTGCTGTACAATACCAACATCTTCAAAAGCTTGGCAATATAGCCGCGCTGAACCATCCAAAATAGGAATCTCATTATGTGACACTTCAATAATAAGATTATCCAAATTATAAGCAGCAATTGCTGCCATCAAATGTTCAATTGTTTCAACCCTTACATCTCCATCTCCAAGTACTGTTGATAATTCAGTTTTTCCTGTTTGCGATGCATGGGCTTGAAATATTTTCTCTGTTCCGTCTAATCCACAACGCTTAAAAACAATACCGCACCCAACATCCGCTGGACAAACATTTACCACTGACAAACAGCCACTATGAACGCCAATCCCCTTAAATGTTACTGCTTTTTTAAGAGTAGACTGATATTTTGGTACTAAACTCATCATATCATTTTATTAAATTGCTTGTACATCTTTTAACAAAATTTATAAAACTATAAAAAATATTCATAGTAAATAATAAAAAAAACCGCTTATTGTAAGCGGTTTTTTTTAAACAAAGTATTTTATTCAAAAAACAGTAATATATTTTACTATATAATTTTTGACTGAGCATTAAAGAAATAATAAAATCTCTTACTTTACCTCATTTTTCATCAATTAATTTGCCTGACGACGTAAAAATGCTGGTATTTCCAACTGATCTTCTTCACTTATAAAAGTACGCTGATCTTGTGGTACCTGAGGATGCAGCTCACCAGAACGACGTGGAACATAAACAGAAGCATCTTGAGAAAGCGCCTGAGAGTTTTTATTGTAAACATGAGACTCTTTCTGCTGAGACGATCTAACAGCAGGCTCCAACCTCGCTTCTGGCTCAGCTTCTTCACGATGTGTCAAGCTCTGTTTCAAACGCTGCCAAAGATTACGAGGACCTTGATCAGTCACAAATGTTCTTTGGCTTTGTCCATGAGCAACAGGAGGAAAATCCTTTAACTCAGGCATACGCATTGGAGCGCGCGCTTGCATTTGTTTTGGTTGCACTGGCTTTTCTGTTTGCTTCACAACCCCTGTCATCTCATCAAGAACATGCGCTGTTGCCTCCATACTCACGGGAGCCGCCATCGCCTGTTGAGAACCGCGGCTTACTTGCATACGAGGCACATTTAATTTCTGTTCCTGAACAGCATTTGAGCCATACGCAACAGCACTCGTCGCACTTCGTGTCGTCATTGCTTCTACAGGATGTGCAAAAATTTGACTTTTGGGACGGAACTGTTCTCCGGTTGATTTACCCTTCTCTATTTCAAGTGATTCGATCACTTCTACCATTGACTCAGAACGCAGAGGCGATGATTGAACATGAAAAGAACTGTGTGACGTTCCAGGATCGCTCTTGCGTATTGAAGAAGCAGGCCTTTGAATCTGAGGATGAGAGGACTGAACCACATCACTAACTTCACGATCGATACCGGTCGCAACCACAGAAACACGAATAACACCTTCCAATGACTCATCATCAATAGCGCCAAAAATCACATTCGCATCAGCGTCCACTTCTTCACGAATACGATTAGCAGCTTCATCAACCTCAAAGAGAGTCATATCACGACCACCCGTAATAGAAATCAGTAAACCACGCGCCCCACGCATAGAAGTATCATCCAACAATGGGTTCGCAATAGCAGCTTCAGCAGCAGCCAAAGCACGCCCATCACCAGATGCCTCACCGGTTCCCATCATGGCTCGACCCATTTCGTGCATAACAGAACGAACATCAGCAAAATCAAGGTTAATCAAACCCTCTTTAATCATCAAATCCGTAATGGAAGCAACACCAGAATAAAGCACTTGGTCAGCCATAGCAAAAGCATCAGCAAATGTTGTCTTATCATTTGCAATACGGAAAAGATTTTGATTGGGAATAACAATCAATGTATCGACAGACTTTTGTAATTCTTCAATACCAGCCTCTGCCGTTTTCATACGACGTGCCCCTTCAAACTGAAAAGGCTTTGTCACAACACCAACAGTCAAAATACCTTTTTCACGCGCTGCGCGAGCAACAACGGGAGCAGCTCCTGTTCCAGTTCCTCCCCCCATACCAGCAGTAATGAAAACCATATGAGAGTCTGCAAGATGATCAATAATTTCATCAATACATTCCTCCGCCGCCGCTTGCCCAACTTCCGGTAAAGCACCAGCACCCAAACCTTCTGTCACAGCTGCCCCAAGTTGGATAACACGTTCAGCCTTTGACATAGCCAAAGCCTGTGCATCCGTATTTGCAACAACAAAGTCAACTCCCTGAAGACCAGCATTTATCATATTATTCACGGCATTCCCGCCACCACCTCCAACACCAAAAACGGTAATGCGTGGCTTCAATTCCGCGATATCTGGCCGATGCAGATTAATCGTCATTTTCTTTTCCTTCTCATAAGACACCGCAAGCCAAAGCGATGAAATTTATCCAACTAGACTTAACTAAAAACTCTCACGCAACCACTGACCAACACGCTGAAAATACCCACGCGTGCCCATCGATAAATGATTTCCTGCCGCCTGCATTGTTTTTTCTTCAAAACCCACCAATTGCGGATAAATTAACAACCCAACAGCAGATGTAAACGCCGCCCCTTTTGCAAGAGAAGGAAGCCTCGAAATACCTAAAGGCCGCCCGATACGAACATTTCTTCCTAATATAGTACGTGCCATTTCTGGCAATCCTGTTAACTGGCTTGCTCCCCCAGTCAAAATAACACGTTTACCAATGATGTGACCAAAACCAGAACGATTTAAACAATCACGGACCATTTCTAAAATTTCTTCAACACGCGCACGAATGATACGCCCAAGAACTGCGCGAGGATATTGAGTTTCACGCTGTTCACTCCCAATTTCTGCTACATTAATCATTTGCCGCTCATCAGCACTTGTTAAAAATGCTGAACCATAAACAACTTTTAAACGTTCCGCCTCTGTTAAAGACATAGAAAATCCGCGCGCAACATCAAGAGTGACATGATGCCCCCCAACAGCAAGAGCATCTGCATGAATAAATTTCCCCTCAAAAAACACTGAAAATGTTGTTGTTCCACCACCAAAATCAATACATGCAGCCCCTAAACGCGCCTCATCATTCATCAAAACAGCAAGACCACTTGCAAAGGGAGT
>NZ_JBHIQG010000005.1:17041-30668 GCF_042196425.1 Bartonella sp. AD328YNZD
CCACCAAAATCAATACATGCAGCCCCTAAACGCGCCTCATCATTCATCAAAACAGCAAGACCACTTGCAAAGGGAGTGGCAACCATTGCTTCAACACTCAAATGTGCACGATTAATACAAGTTTCTAAATTACGCAAAGATGCTGTTTCCGCTGTTACCACATGCACATCGACACCAAATGTTTCCCCTGCCATGCCAATAGGATCAGAAATTCCTTTTTCCCCATCCAATACATAAGAAACTGGAACCGAATGCATAACATGACGTTCAGCATCAAAGGCTTTGCGCGAAACATCTGAAAAGGCCATACGCATATCACGCTTGGTGACTTCACGACCATTCAAATGGACCATTCCATTAATCAAAGCGCTTTGTAACCGACTTGAGGAAAAATTCACAATCACTGAATCCACCACCAAACCAGCCATTTTTTCTGCCGCATCAACAGCCAAGCGTATTGATTGCTCTGCTGCAAACATATCCATCACAACACCAGATTTAATACCGCGTGAACGCTGCACTCCAAAGCCCAGAATTTCCGTAGAATGTGTACGACCATGTAAATAGTGCGCATGCTTCAAAGGACGCAAACAAGCAATAAGACAAACAATCTTACTTGAACCGATATCAAGAACCGTTAAATAACGTGTTTTACGTCCCCCCAGATGATGTGATCTGAGCAATGTCATAGGCTTCCTGCCTTTCGCGCTTTTAAAATACGTTCTTCTTCTACTACAGTAGCATTATAACGCTCCAACGTTTCATCTGATAAAGAAACAGTAATCCGATCAGCAAGGCGTAAATCAACACTGAGAATATCGCGAGATAAAAGATCTTGCATTGTACCGGACGAAACAAGAGAAGAAAGCCTTTCAAGCGCACCACTTTCAGGCAACATAACGCGCATTCCGTTATCCAAAACAAGATCCCAACGCCGATCCCCTACCCGCACGAAAGCACGAACACGATTATATATTTCCGGATAAACTAACAGCGCTTGAATAAACACTTTAGCAGCATTTTGCGCCCCCTGCCCAACCACAAGCGGCAAATTCCAAACATTTTTCCCTTTAAAGGGCACAATGACACGACCTGTATAATCAACGATATCGACCAAGCCATCGTGTTGCCAAATGGCATAAGGTTCACGCTCCACGATGGAAATCCGCATTCTATTGGGATAAATTTTCTGAACATTAGCCGATTGCACCCAAGGCTGCTTTTCCAACAGAGAACGCGCTCTTTCAACATCAAAAGTGAATATAGAGGATGCAACATCAAGTTTTAAAATTTTCAAAATATCCTGCTTTGCTAAGCGGTTATTCCCTCTTATATCGACATCTACAACCACAAAACCAATATCTGATATTATCGTTTTTACGATCACACCCATCTGACCACTGGATGACAATCCATAAAAGGCCGTCACCAAGAAAAACCATACAACAGCAAAAGAGCCAAAATGGCGTGGAATATGAATATTGACAAAAACAAACTCAAACATAAACCGAAGAAAACGACGATAAAGACGTGGCAAAGCCGGCACTGAAAGCACCTCCATCGGAATATTCGTTTTATTAATACTCAACGCATGCATGATGCGTCCTCCACTATCCATTGAACAATATCGCCATAAGTACGACCGCTCGCTTTTGCAATATCAGGAAGAAGAGACGTCGATGTCATACCGGGTTGCGTATTAATTTCAAGCCAAACCAATTCTCCTGTTTTCTCATCAAAACGAAAATCAGAACGGCTAACACCTCGACACCCTATCGCCTGATGGGCTGCTAAAGACATTCTTTGCACACTTTGGTAAATATTTAGTGAAAGTTGTGCAGGACAAATGTGAAGAGAACCACCCGTTTTATATTTTGAGTCATAATCGTAGAATGGAAAGTGTTTATCGGGAAGAATTTCACACACATCCAGCACTTCGTTCCCCAAAACAGCACAAGTCAATTCACGACCAGGAATATATTTTTCAATCATTACCTCATCCGCATATCCCCACTCAGCTCCCCCAATATTATGCGGCGGTGCAGCTTCATTTCCTTGAACAATGACAACACCAAAACTTGATCCTTCACACACAGGTTTAATTACATAAGGAGGCTCCATGGGATGTGTTCGACCCAAAGCAAAGCGGCTCATGATACGAGAAGGAGCAACACAAACCCCAACATTTGCAACGATAATTTTTGCACGTCCCTTATCCATTGCCAAAGCAGATGCCATCACGCCAGAATGAGTATAAGGAATTTTTAAATATTCAAGAATCCCTTGAATCCGGCCATCTTCACCAAATGGACCATGCAATGCATTGAAGGCAATATCAGGCTGCAACTGTTCAAGAACAGAAGCAATATGAGCGTCAACATCCACGCGGCTCACGCGATACCCCTGCACCTCTAGAACATCAGCACAAGCCGCCCCTGAAGATAAACTTACAGACCGTTCAGAAGAAAAACCTCCCATTAATACAGCTATATGTTTATCTTTCATAATAAATCACCCTCTTTCGCATACTATATGTAGTCTATATAGAATACATCAGCACCACATACAGGAAAAAACAAAGTTTATCCTTGCGAATCAATAACCTAGCATTTTGCATAATGAATCAGACTCAAAAGCTTGATGCAAGAGATTCTTTGTTAATTTATTGATTCTTAATAGAAATTTTTTATTATCTCTTTGAAATGACTCAATTTTTTATTTTCACTTTTTTAGTGAACAATAAATCAATGAAATGGATCAAAAGGAGGAACACTTCGACCACGCTCAAATTGACCAATACGCTCTATTTCCCATTGTAAAAGGTGGGCTGAATGTGCAAAAACACGTGCACGCACTGTTTCTCCCAATGCTTCAAGATCATATCCTGTTGCTTGCCCTGTATTGATCATAAAATTACAGTGCATTTCGCTCATCTGAGCACCACCAATCCGTAAACCACGACACCCTGCCTCATCAATCACGCGCCACGCAGATATATTCTCAGGATTTCTAAAAGTTGATCCACCGGTCTTTTCACGAATAGGTTGCACTGTTTCCCTATGGAGGGCAACTTCATCCATAGCAGCACGAATATCATCTTTATTACCGGTTTGTCCTTCTAATAAAGCAGCAGTAAAAATAAACCCTTCAGGAATATCACAATGGCGATAGGAATAATGCATATCTTTCAAACTCAAAATATGACGTTTTCCTTTACGATCCAGCGCATAAACCTCAACAACACGTGCTGCGGTTTCAACACCATTTGCACCCGCATTCATTTTGAGTGCCCCTCCAAGACCACCAGGAATACCGTGATAAAAATGAAAACCCGCGATTTCTGCCTTTAAAGCAGCGGTAGCTAAATGTTTATCGGCCGTACCTGCACCAACTAAAAAACGTTTTGGAGAAACTTGTTGCACTTGCCCAAAACCTTTTGGCGAAAGACGAATCACAACACCAGGAACACCCCCATCACGCACCAGCAGATTAGAACCTATTCCTACAATTGTTACAGGAATAAATTCAGGCAAATTTTGAAGGAAAAGAGCTAAATCTTCCTCATCAACAGGCTGATAAAAAAGTTCTGCTAACCCACCAGTGCGAAACCACGTCACCTTACGCATCTCAACGTTAGGTGTAAGCTTGCCTCTTATACCCCCCAACAGTGGTTGCAATTGCGCCAATAACGCCTCACCATCAATGTGCTGAAAATTTATCATGACCATCAAATACCAACAACTGATGAGGCAATGCACACGCCCATTGTGTGATATTGCCAGCACCAAGAAAAACCACATAATCCTCTGCCTGAGCAAATGTTGAGACAAGAGACACAACATCTTCCAGACCATGTATTAAGCGCACATCACGATGACCAGCCATTTTAATATGCTCTACCAATTCTTGAGAACCAAATCCTACAATAGGTTCTTCACCAGCCGCATAAACGGGCGTAATCAACACTGTATCTGCATCATTAAAACAAGCAGCAAAATCATCAAATAAATGATACAAACGCGAATACCGATGGGGTTGTGCAATCGCAATAACACGCCCTTTTGCACTCTCACGTGCAGCACGCAAAACTGCCTTTATTTCAACAGGATGATGTCCATAATCATCAAATATTTCAATGCCACGCCAACTTCCTATTCGCGTAAAACGCCGTTTTACTCCGCCAAATTCTGCTAAGCCCCTTTTTATAGCTTCATTTGAAATGCCAAGTTCATGCGCAATAGCAATCGCCGCCGTTGCATTGGCAACATTATGCTGCCCTGCCATGGGCAAAAGCAAATTTTTTAACTCAATCTTTCTTCCTGTTTTGCGTGAGCGAACAAGAACATCAAAATGCGTTTTTTGACCATCCATCGAAAGATTAAGAAAACGAACATCCGCTTGTGGATTTTTACCATAAGTGATCACCCAACGATCATCAATACGGCCCGCCAATGACTGAACCTCTGGATGATCAAGACACAAAACAGCAAAACCATAAAAAGGAACATTTTCTACGAATTGCCGAAAAGCCTCACGCACAGCATCAAAACTTCCATAATGATCCAAATGCTCAGCGTCAATATTAGTAATAACAGCAATATCAGCAGGCAGCTTTAAAAATGTACCATCACTTTCATCAGCTTCAACAATCATCCAATCGCCATCTCCTGTACGAGAATTCGTACCATAAGCATTAATAATACCGCCATTAATCACCACTGGATCAAAATGACCAGCATCAAGAAGGGCTGCGACCATTGATGTGGTTGTTGTTTTACCATGTGTACCACCCACTGCAATTGCACGCCGAAACCGCATCAGCTCCGCCAGCATTTCTGCACGTCTGACAAGCGGCAAATGTCTTTCCTTTGCAGCAATATACTCAGGATTTGTTTTTTTAACGGCAGTAGAAAAAACAACAACCTCTGCATTCCCTAAGTTTTCAGCACAATGACCTATATGAACGTTAATTCCTTTTTTCCGTAAACGTTCAACATTTGCACTTTCAACTTGATCTGACCCTTGAACTTTATAGCCAAGATTATAAAAAACCTCCGCAATTCCACTCATACCGATCCCCCCGATTCCGATAAAATGGATAACGCCTATATCAAGTGGCATTTTCATTAAAAAGCTCCTCTTTTATATCTGACAACAATCGCCCTGCAATTAAGGATTCAGCCATATCAGCAAGGCAACGGGTTGCATGAGGTTGCCCAACTTTTTTTGCAGCAAGCGCTTGTTTTTTTAATAAATGGGGCGCACAACAAGCGTGCATTAAAAGAGAAGAAAGCTTTTGTGCATTTAAATCTTTTTCTGATACAATTTGCGCACCACCTACACGAGCAAGCAGAGCTGCATTGGCAGCCTGATCATGATCTAAAGCATGGGGATAGGGAACAAGCAAAGCAGGTCTACCAATCACCGCTATCTCACAAACGGATGAAGCCCCAGCGCGCGACAAAATAAAATGAGCATGTGCCATACGTTCAGCCATATCATCAAAGAAAGGAGCAACCTCTGCTTGTACGCCCATATCACGATAGATTTTGATCAACCCTCCTGCTTCACCGCGAACTTGCTGTACAATTCGCAAGCGTTTACGGTTCTTATCATCGAGTAAAGCAATGGCTTCTGGAACAATATGTGAAAAAGCAGAAGCCCCTTGGCTACCACCAAAAATCAAAAAATTAAATGGCGTTTCCCCCTCTGAAGAATGATAAGGAATTTCGGCCGCCTTCAGCACAGCCTCACGGACAGGATTCCCCGTTAAAAGCATTTTATGGGCATAAGCGCCATTTGGCGACAACAAACCACCAGCGATTGCACGCACAAAAATTGCCAACATCCGATTGGCACGCCCCATAACAGCATTTTGTTCATGAATAAATGTCACACGCTTTGTTAAAGCCGCAATAAAAAGAGGAGGAAAGCTCGGATATCCCCCAAATCCTCCAACAAGAACAGGACGTAATTTATAAAACAACGCCAACGATTGCCCCATTCCCCTTAGTAAAGACCAAAACGTCTTTATCAGAGCAAAAGGATGGCGGCGTATAAATGTTGCCGATGAAACGATATGTGTATGCTCTTCATCAAAGCACCGAACAAAAGGGCGTGCTCTTTCATCTGTTATTAAATGAACATCATATCCACGCTCCCTTAATTCAACACCAAGGGACTCAGCAGGAAAAAGATGTCCACCTGTACCACCAGCCACCAAAACAATAACTTTTTTATCATTCATAAGGCGTATCCAAGACAGAAGAGGAAGAAAAAGCTGAAAGGCGTGCTTCTGGCCAACGACGTGTTAAACTGAGCAAAATGCCCATTGAAAACGCAATCGCCACCATCGAAGAACCACCATAAGAAATAAAAGGCAATGTCATGCCTTTTGGAGGAATTAAGTGAAGATTAACGGCCATATTAATAGCTGATTGAAAGCCAATCATCATTGCTATGCCAGTAATACCAAGACGTATAAAGCAATCACGTGTATTCATTGCTATATACAATGAACGCATAACGATAAAACCAAAAAGCATCATAATTAATAAACAAAGAATAATACCATATTCTTCAGCAGCAACGGAAAATACAAAATCTGTATGGCTATCAGGAATAATACGTTTTACTGTTCCCTCCCCAGGACCTTGCCCAAACCAACCACCATTCAAAATAGCCTCACGTCCAACATCTACTTGAAAGGTATCTCCTTCACCTGTCAAAAAACCATTGATACGCTCACGCACATGATACAGAAAAAGATAAGCTAAAACAATTCCTCCAGCACCTAAAATGAGAAAGAGAAAAATAACGGCTAGAGGCACACCAGCAATAAAAAACAAACCACCCCATGTTGCACTTATTAAAAGTGTTTGTCCAATATCAGGCTGCAAAACCAGAAGCACACAACAAATGCCATAAAGTACAATCGCTAACGTATAACCTAGAATTCCCCTCCTGCGTATCTGTTCCGAAAAAAGCCAAGCGGACATAACCACAAAAGCTGGCTTCATAAACTCTGAAGCCTGTACAGAAAAACCAAAGAGCACAATCCACCGCCGTGCTCCCTTTAATTCTGGACCCCAAAATAAGGTTGCAACCATAAGAGCAAGCGTTACAATAAGCAAAAGAGCACATAAACGACGAATATTAGGAATTGAAAAAAAAGAAATGGTCACCATCGTAAAAAATGCTGAAATGCTGAAAATGATATGCCATCGAACAAAATAAAAACTATCAGCAATTCCGATTTTTTTTGCAATCGTGGGGCTGGCAGCAAAAGACAACATAATGCCAATCCCCATTAAAATTAAACAAGCTGCAAAGACAGAGCGGTCAATCGTCCACCACCAATTAGCAATTGGGTCTCTATCTGCGCGCGTAACCATGATATCCGCCTTATCCGTTTTATAAATTGTTTCAAAGTGATATGGTTCCCCGCCTGTTTAACAAACACTTTAAAAACTAAATTACACAAAAAAAGATTCTGGAGTCTTAACGCAAAAATATTTTTTTATAACTGATGCTTTTTATCGTAACTGCATCACAAAAGAGACAAATGCTTCGCCCCGTTCTTCATAATTTTTAAATTGGTCATAACTTGCACAAGCAGGTGACAAAAGAACCGTCACCTCTTTTGCCTTACAACCTATTGCGTCAACAGCTGCTTCACGCACCGCATTTTTCAAAGTTAAGCTCATAGAAAAGGGAAAAGCAGATCCAATAATGCGAGCAAATTCTTCCGCAGCACTCCCAATCAAATAGGCTTTACGAATTTTAGGAAAAAATTCTCTAAGAGACTCTATTCCTCCCTTTTTCGCCTGTCCCCCAACAATCCAAAAAATATCATTAAAGGTGGAAAGAGCAGGAGCTGTTGCATCTGCATTAGTCGCCTTGCTATCATTGATAAACAAAACCGCCCCCATTTTACGCACCTGCTGCATACGATGATCCAACCCTTTATAACTTGCTAAATGCTTTTTTATAGAGGGATCTGTTATTTTTAAAGCCTGCAATGTTGCCAATGCCATAAGAGCATTTTGCGCATTATGACTCCCACGTAACACCGCCATAGGAGCAAGATCTGCAAGCATATGACGCTGTCCTTGACGAACAGAAAAAAGCTTGGTTCCATCTGCATAAAAACCATTTTCAACAAAATGATTCTTGGAAATTGCCTCAATTTGCTTCCCATCATGAAGTAACTGTTGATATAAAACCTGACAAGCTGCATCATCAACTGAAATAAAAGCCTGAGAAGCCTGAGCAATCAGATGCCTTTTGGTTTGCACATAACAGGCAAAACTTCCATGTCGATCAATATGATCAGATGTCAAATTCAATAAAAGTCCAATGGTTGGCTGAAGAGAGGGAGTAAGATCAATTTGAAATGATGAACATTCAATCACATAAATACGTTTTTTAACAAATGGCTTAAGCGTCAATATTGCCTTTCCAATATTTCCCCCCATCTGCACATCATAGCCCATTTTTTCCAATAAATGCGTAAGCAAAGCCGTTGTTGTCGACTTTCCATTCGTCCCCGTAATCGCAATAAACGGAACATCTTGGTCACAAAAACCATAATGCTGTAAAAAATCATGGCGTGCACGAACAAACAATTCAATATCACCAATAATTTCTATATTTTTTTTTCGTGCCTTTTCAACAACCCAATGCGGTTGAGGATAATTTAAAGGAACTCCAGGAGCGAGAATCAATGCAACAAATTCTGACCAGTCCTCATCGTGGAGATCTCTTGTTGGAATATTTTGCCGACAAGCCATCTGCACGCTTGAAGGACTATCATCCCACGCCACCACTTCTGCACCACCACACATTAATGCTTGTGCCGTTGCTAGTCCAGACTGCCCCAATCCAAACAGAGCAACTTTTTGACCTTTATAACACGTAACAGAAATCACATTCTCACCGCAATTTAAGTGTTGAAAGACCTATGAGAGCGAGAACAATCGAAATAATCCAAAAGCGTATCACCACTTGGCTTTCAGTCCAACCTTTTTTCTCAAAATGATGATGTATCGGTGCCATAAGAAACACGCGTTTTCTTGTTAATTTGAAATAACCAACCTGAATAACGACCGAAAAAGCTTCCACAACAAAAAGTCCACCAATAAGAACCAAAACAATTTCGTGCTTCGTAGCAACCGCAACAGTCCCTAAGAGTCCTCCAAGAGCCAACGATCCAGTATCTCCCATAAAAATAGCTGCAGGTGGTGCATTAAACCATAAAAATCCAAGCCCTGCCCCAACAACAGCTCCCAATAAAACAGCCAATTCACCTGTTCCCGATACATAATGGATTTGGAGATAATCAGCAAAATTCATATTACCAGAAAGATAAGCAATCAAAGCAAAAGATAAGGCTGCAACCATCACAGGAACAATAGCAAGCCCATCGAGTCCATCCGTCAAATTAACCGCATTACCCGTCGCGACAATGACGAAAGCAGAAAAAGGAATAAAAAACCAGCCCAAATTGATAAGATAATCTTTCAAAAAAGGCAAAGCTAATCCAGATGAGCCAATTTGCAGAATGGCAAAAGCAGCAATCGCCGCAACACAAAATTCCAAGCTTAACCGTGCTTTCCCAGAAAATCCTTTGTCTGTTTGTTTTGTGACCTTAAGATAATCATCATAAAACCCAATTACCCCAAAAGAAAGCATAACCAATAGCGATACCCAAAAGTAAATATTCGATAAATTACCCCATAAAAATGCCGATACCACAATGCCGATTAAAATCATTAATCCACCCATTGTAGGTGTTCCAGCCTTTTTAAAATGTGTTTGAGGTCCATTAGCACGAATCGGTTGCCCCTTACCTTGCCGCAATTTAAGAGAAGCAATGATGCTAGGTCCAAACAAAAAGACGATAAGCCCCGAAGTAAGCATAGCTGCTATCGTGCGAAAAGTAATATAACGAAAAACATTTACACCCGGAAGCCAATCACTAAGCGAAGAAAAAAACAGCATCATGGAACAAAAAAACCTCTTAAAACTATGAAGAAACTGCTTTATAGCGATCAAGCAATGCAGTCACAATATTTGATGAACAAAGGCTATTGGATGATTTAATCATAAGTAGGTCGCCAGGAGAAATTTCTGCTAAAAGAAGCGGTAAAATTTTCTCAATATTTTCAGCATAATGAACCTTAACACCAGCAGACAAATCACTGACTAAAGATTTCATCGCCTCACCAAATAGAAAAACCGGATTAGCACCGGAAAGACGTATTGGTTTTATTAAATCACGATGAAGCTTTTCACTATACTCCCCTAACTCTAGCATATCCCCTAAAATAGCAATTCGCCGCCCCCCTTTTCCTACAGGTCCTGTAGCAAGAAGCTCAAGTGCAGCACGCATAGAAGCAGGATTTGCATTATAGCTTTCATCAATGAGATAAAATTCACCCCCATTTGATAAAGACAGTCGATAACGAACACCTCGCCCCTTTTGAGAAGAAAAATGGCGAAAAGAAAGAAAAACAGGCTCTAACTCAACCCCCATAGCATCACAAGCAGCAATAACCCCTAAACTATTTTGCACAATATGGCGTCCCGGAGCCCCAATTTGAACCTCCTTATCCCGCGCCCCAATACGCACAATCATAGAAGAACTATCGGTTAGAAGACGTATATCTCGCGCTTGATAATCAGCATCTTTAGTCCCACCAAAGCTTAAGATCTTCTTTACACCGCATTTCTTTGCTTTTTGAACGAGATAAGAAAAAAAATCACTATCCGCATTTAAAATGGCAATGCCTTCTTCATCCAATCCTTCAAAAATTTCAGCTTTTGCCTTTGCTATTTCTTCAAGATCTTTGAAAAATCCCATATGTCCTGCACAAATATGCGTAATGAGAGCAATATGCGGACAAACCAGTTTGACCAGAGGGCGAATTTCATCTCTATGATTCATGCCAATTTCAAAGATACCATAATCACTCTCCATAGGCATCCGCGCTAAAGTGAGTGGAACCCCCCAGCAATTGTTTAAAGAAGCGAGATTCGCATGAACATTCCCAGCCGTTGCAAGTGCTTGTTTCAAAGCTTCTTTTGTCGTCGTTTTTCCCACCGATCCTGTTATCGCGATAATCTTAGCTCTTGAACGTTTGCGTGCAGCTTGTGCAAGTTGTTCTAAGGCTTGCAAAACATCAGGAACGACAATGAGTGGAGCCAATATCTTTTTCATATCCCTCAAACGGTGTTCCGCAACGATAAGAACGCCTGCACCTCGTTCATAAGCTTGCGCAGCAAAATCATGACCATCAAGATGGTGCCCTTTAATGCAGAAAAAAACATCCCCTTCCGCAAGAGTACGACTATCAATGGAAACCCCAGAAAAAGTTTCTGGCAAGCTTCCCATTACAACACCATTAACTGCAGCAACAAGTGCTTGCTTATCCCATAAAGCTGTCATTTCTTTCGGTCCTCTAAAGCTTCTATCGCTTTCAGACGATCTGAAAAAGGATAAGTTGTCTGCCCTATAATTTGGCCATCCTCATGACCTTTTCCAGCAATGATGAGTGTATCACCAGCTTTCAAAAGCTCCACCGCGTAAGAAATAGCTTCACCACGATCTGCTATCTCTATTGCTGTTGGCACCGCCTGTAAAATATCTTTACGTATTTTTTCTGGCATTTCTGTTCGAGGATTATCATCTGTTACAATAACAATGTCCGCTTTATCCGCCGCAATTTTTCCCATCAAAGGTCTTTTTCCTTGATCACGATCTCCTCCACAACCAAAAACAACGATCAAGCGTCCTTGCGTAAAGGGACGAACAGAAAGCAAAACCTGCTCCAAAGCTTCTGGTTTATGAGCATAATCAATATAAACAAGCGCATTATTTTCTGTCTTTCCCACAAACTCTAACCGCCCAGGTGCCCCCTGCAAAGTTTCAAGCGCAGGAAAAACCTTACGAGGTGAAACACCCGTTGCAATGGCTAACCCCGCTGCCATAAGCGCATTGGCTACCTGAAAATCTCCAGCTAAAGGCAAATCAAATGTATAAATATTGTTTTCCACACGACACTCAATACACTGTTTGGAGCGTTGATGTTCGACACGATTAATCGTGATAAATTGCCCCTTACGACCAATTGTCAAGACACGGCGGCGCGCTTGTGTAACAACATCAATAACCTTTTGTGAATAAACATCATCAGCAAAAATCAAAGCAGGAGCAGATACAGGCAAAAGTGTATCAAACAACCTCATTTTAGCCCGCAAATAATCCTCTACCCCCGTGTGATAATCCATGTGATCTCGCCCTAAATTAGTAAAGGCACCAGCCGTTAAACGGACTCCATCAAGTCGTCCTTGATCAAGCCCATGCGAAGAAGCTTCAAGAGCGGCATGCGTCACACCTTCATGAGAAATTTCACAAAGAAGACGGTGCAAGACGACCGGATCAGGTGTTGTGAGAGAACCATAAACATTCCGTTTAGGAGAAACAACACCAACCGTTCCTATACTCGCTGCACAAAATCCAACATGAGTCCAAATTTGCCGAAGAAAAGAGACAACAGATGTTTTACCACTTGTACCAGTCACAGCAACAACTGTTTCCGGCTGAGAACCGTAAAAACGTGCAGCTGCCAACGCTAAACTATGACGAACATTAGAAACACGTAAAATGGGAACAGATAAATCCTCAAGAACAGCATGACAGTCTGTAACGATTGCTCGTGCGCCACGCTTTATCGCGTCATCTATATAGTGTCTTCCATCACTTTTTTTCCCTTGAACAGCAACAAAAACATAGCCCGGCAAAACTTGCCGAGAATCCACACTTATTCCTGTTATTGCTATTGAAGAAAGACTTTCATCTTCAACACATTCTGTAAAAACTGTTCCCAACAACATGATAACGCACCTTTATATTTATTTTACCGTTGTTTAACGAAACTTGAATTGCTCTTTTTACTTAAAAGAGACTCATATTCTTTTTTAAAATCGGGTTTTACACCAAGAAAACTAGCTGTGCGACGAACAATATTAGCAAGCATTGGTCCAGCATTCATCGCCGCTGTTGATGAACGCTGTCCCTCTGCAGGCTTTGGTTCATCGATAATTGTTAAAACAACATAAGCAGGATCATCAATAGGAAAAGCAGCAAGAAAACTATTGAAATTTTTTGTTTTAGAATATTTTCCATTTTCAACTTTCTCAGCTGTTCCTGTCTTACCACCTACACGATAACCTTCTACTTTTGCATTACGTCCAGACCCAATCTCACTATTTAATTGATAAAGGTAACGCATATTTTGACTTGTTTTAGCATGCAAAACCCGTTTTGCATGGTGCAAAGTTTGTTCTTTTGTCCGTTTTAAAAATGTCGGAGCAATTAACCAACCACCATTCATTAAAGCAGCAGCCCCAACAGCTGTTTGCAAGGGAGTTGTTGCCATACCATGCCCAAAAGCAATCGTCATAGATTGGATATCCTTCCAATGATGTGGCACAATAGGATGAGCAACTTCAGGCAACTCTGTTACGAGTCGATCCAGTAGCCCAAGTTTTTGCAAAAAATCACGATGTTTATCAATCCCTATCGCTAATGCTTCTTTAGCAGAACCAATATTGGAAGAATAAA
>NZ_JBHIQG010000006.1:0-1350 GCF_042196425.1 Bartonella sp. AD328YNZD
ATGCTGAATATTTCTAAAGCAATGCAAGAAACACTTAAGTGTCATTTTTCCATTGCGCGCCCAGAAATTGTTGGAGAACAAATATCAAAAGATGGTACGCGTAAATGGCTCTTACGTTTTCCTGCACGTGGAGCTGGAAGGCCTGTTGAAATTGAAACGGTTTATATTCCTGAAGAAGGGCGTGGTACTTTATGTCTTTCATCGCAAGTAGGGTGTACGTTAACCTGCTCCTTTTGCCATACAGGAACACAGATGCTTGTTCGCAATCTGACTGCAGAAGAAATTTTGGCACAGTTATTGGTTGCACGTGATTGTTTGGGTGATTTTCCTGATAAGAATACTCCTGATGGGGCAATTGTTCCCATTGAAGGGCGCAAAATTACCAATATTGTTATGATGGGAATGGGAGAACCTCTTTATAATTTTGAAGCTGTTAAAAAAGCTTTATTGATTGCTTCTGATGGCGATGGACTTTCTTTATCAAAACGTCGAATTACGCTTTCAACTAGTGGGGTTGTTCCTGGAATTATCCGAACCGGAGAAGAAATTGGTGTTATGTTGGCGATTTCACTCCACGCAGTACACGATATATTAAGGGATATGCTTGTTCCCATTAATAAAAAATATCCGCTTTCTTTACTAATGGATGCTTGCCGTAATTATCCTGGTCTTTCTAATGCAAAGCGAATCACATTTGAATATGTTATGCTAAAAGATATCAATGATAGTTTAGATGATGCAAAGCGATTGATTCAGCTATTGAAAGGGATTCCTGCTAAGATCAATTTAATTCCTTTTAATCCGTGGCCAGGGAGTAACTATCAGTGTTCTGATTGGGATCAAATCGAGCGTTTTGCTGATGTCGTTAATCAAGCGGGTTATGCTTCTCCTATTCGGATACCGCGTGGACGCGATATTTTAGCTGCATGTGGACAGCTTAAATCGGCTTCAGAGCGCTTACGGAAATCTGAACGTTTGCGACTTGAAAATGCTGCTGGTCATTAGTTAATACAATTTTCAGCTATATAGCGAAGCGATATAAAGTCTGTGCTTTTTTGTTTGTAAATTAATATCCAAACCTCGTGCGATAGCATATGTGAGACAGAGATTAAGATTGGATAAGTGCTAGACGAACAGTTTCGGCGTTTATATGCTAAATGGGGTAAGAGATTGTCTATAGTCTGTTTGCATAATCTCTGAAATAAGAAGGAAGCCTAATTTAGAGGGAATATGAAGTCTTAAGGATTGTAACTAATTTCTACCTTATTATCATACTCATTAATTAGGTTTTGTGTCTTTTAAAAGCATCTACGGTAATACCTTTTAAAAAGTGGAGATTGTGCAGTGCCT
>NZ_JBHIQG010000006.1:1450-3859 GCF_042196425.1 Bartonella sp. AD328YNZD
ATATAAATACCATTGAGTTATCCATTGATATGTTTTTTAAGTATCTCTTAGTGCACTCTTCATATCACGATAATGCTTGTGAGGAGTATAACAAAAAGCTTCTGTGAAATGTATTGTACTCCTACACCTTTATGTTTAATAAAGGTGTAAATTGGTACCACCATTCTATTTTTTAGCTCCCAATGTTGTAACAGCTTTTAGTACTTGAGATGGTTTATAAGAGGTGTTTTTATTCTTTTCTTAGATAGTTTTTATCCATACAAAAACTCCAGCTTCTCTTGTGATGTACAAAGGAAAGGTATTGTTTTATTCAAAATAAACAGGTTTGAAATGAAAAAATCTTATAATATTTGTTTTTTTATTTAAATTAAAAGCGATACATTACACTTATAAATCAATGTTTTGTAACCACAAGGAGATGGAGGGCAAAGCTGGTAAAAGTACCTGCAATAAGCCAATCGAGAAAGCGAAGATAAAGAGGGTTCTGTTTAAGGATTTTGGTAAGTTTATGCGCTGTAAAAACGACTGAAATTGTAATGGGGAAAGAAATAGGAATATAAGAGAGTCCTAAAAAGAGCAGCTTTTGTGTTGCCATAGGATCATTTGCATTGATAAATTGTGGTAAGAATGTTGCGTTAAAGAGTATGACTTTAGGATTGAGAAGATTAATTCCAATACCAGCAAGATAGTTACGTTTAGAGCTTTGAGGTTTAGAAGATGTTGGTTCAAAGGAAAGTGTCGGGTTTCTCCTTAATGCTTGAAAGGCAAACCATAAAAGATAAAAGGCGCCAACAATTTTCAGAAAAACAAAAGCGTGTGGCGCAGCAAAAATAAGCGCTGATAAACCAAGTGCTACAGCTGTAACCTGAATGGCAAATCCTGTTGCACTTCCCAAGGCGCACATAATTCCAGCTTTTTTGCTTTGTGTAATGGTTCGTCCTACAGAAAGCATCATATCAGGTCCTGGAATAAGTGCTAAAATCAACGATGCTAAAGCAAATTGTACAACAATAGACCACTCCGGTAGAAATGACACGTCAATCTCCTCTTATTTTTAAGTAATGTTCATTATTTATACTTTGAGGCGTCTTTATTTATGCTTTTTGAGTCTTTTTAATGTTGTTTAAAGAGAATTTATTTTTATATTTCTTGTGTCGTTTTAATTTTTTAGAAAAAAAGAACAATTCGTATAGAGCTTTAGAATGAAAAAGTGGAAAAGTATTAGAAAAGTTGTTTTGGCTTATTCGGGGGGATTGGATACGTCAATTATTCTCAAATGGTTACAAAGTACGCTAGGCGTTGAAGTTGTGACTTTTACAGCAGATTTGGGGCAGGGGGAAGAATTAGAGCTTGCTCGTCGTAAAGCTGAAATGCTAGGTGTTAAAGAAATCTACATTGAAGATTTGCGTGAAGAATTTGTGCGTGATTTTGTTTTTCCGATGTTTCGAGCCAATACCGTTTATGAAGGGACTTATCTTTTAGGAACATCAATTGCACGTCCACTTATTTCAAAACGTCTTATTGAAATTGCTAAGGAAACAGGGGCAGATGCCATTGCTCATGGAGCAACGGGCAAAGGCAATGATCAGGTACGCTTTGAACTTTCTGCTTATGCACTTAATCCTAATATAAAGATTATTGCTCCGTGGCGTGATTGGGATTTTAAGAGTCGGACAGATCTGTTTGAATTTGCGCGTATGCATCAAATTCCTGTAGAAAAAGATAAGCAAGGCGAAGCTCCTTTTTCAGTGGATGCAAATTTATTACATTCTTCATCAGAAGGAAAGATTTTAGAAAATCCAGCACTTCCTGCTCCTGAATATGTCCATATGCGTACTCTTTCGGTGGAAGATGCTCCAGATGAAGCAACCAGAATCACTCTTGGCTTTAAAAAAGGCGATGCTGTTTCAATCAATGGAAAAAATTTATCTCCTGCAACTTTACTTGCAGAATTAAATCATTATGGGCGGGATAATGGTATTGGTCGGTTGGATCTGGTAGAAAATCGCTTTGTAGGTATGAAATCGCGGGGTATTTATGAAACACCAGGGGGGACCATTCTTTTAACGGCTCACAGAGCTATAGAATCTTTAACGTTAGATCGTGGCGCAGCTCATTTAAAAGATGAATTGATGCCACGTTATGCAGAACTCATTTATTATGGCTTTTGGTTTTCTCCCGAACGTAAGATGTTGCAAGCAGCGATTGATTTATCTCAAGAACATGTTGAAGGTGAAGTCACGTTAAAGCTTTATAAGGGGAATGTGATTGTTGAAGGGCGCCAAAGTAAAAAATCACTTTATTCCAGTGAGTTAGTAACTTTCGAGGATGATCAAGGTGTTTATGATCAAAGAGATGCGACTGGTTTTATTAAATTAAATGCTCTACGTTTGCGTACATTAGCAAGGC
>NZ_JBHIQG010000006.1:3959-11508 GCF_042196425.1 Bartonella sp. AD328YNZD
TCAGAACGAAATATGTTTACAGTGAGGGTGGTTTTTGTATTGTGACTTAAGAGTATAAAGAAATTTACATCTTTTTGCTTGCTATTATTGACGAATAAATTCAAGAACCATACACCCTATTTTGGAAGATTATAATTTTTAGGATAAATAATGATGCGTAATCAGTGTGATGCCCTTAGCCTTACGCCTGAATTAAAGGATGCGGCTGCTCAATCGAGAACTTGGCCATTTGAAGAAGCACGTAAGATTATCAAACGGTATGAAAAGACGGGTTACCCAGACAGTGTAATATTTGAGACCGGTTATGGACCTTCTGGTTTACCGCATATTGGAACTTTTGGGGAAGTTGCACGTACAACCATGGTGCGTCATGCATTTCATATTCTCACAGAGAATAAAGTAAAAACAAAATTACTTTGTTTTTCTGATGATATGGATGGTTTGCGCAAGGTTCCTGAGAATGTGCCAGATCGCGAGAGGATGGAACATTATCTTGGTCAACCGTTGAGCCGTGTACCTGATCCTTTTGGAGATGATTATCCTTCTTTTGGAGCGGCAAATAATGCGCGGTTACGGGCTTTCCTTGATCGTTTTGGTTTTGATTATGAATTTGCAAGTGCTACGGATTATTACAATTCTGGTCGTTTTGATGAAACACTTTTAAAAATTCTTGCTTGTTATGACAAGGTGATGGCAATTATTTTACCAACATTAGGTGAAGAGCGACAGGCGACCTATTCTCTCTTTTTACCGATTTCTCCTTTTTCTGGAAAAGTATTACAAGTACCAATGATTGCGCGTAATGTTGAAAAAGGGACAGTTACTTATATTGAACCTGAAACAGGAGAAACCATAGAAACAGAGGTTACAGGGGGTAAAGTTAAGTGTCAGTGGAAGGTCGATTGGGCTATGCGTTGGGCAGCGCTTGGCATTGATTATGAAATGGCAGGAAAAGATCTTATCGATTCCACAAATCTTTCTTCTAAAATTTGTAAAGTACTGGGTGGAAAGCCTCCAGAGGGATTTAACTATGAACTCTTTTTAGATGATAAAGGGCAAAAAATTTCCAAATCCAAGGGAAATGGCTTAACCATTGATGAATGGCTTACATATGCTCCAACAGAGAGCTTAGGGCTTTATATGTTTTCAAAGCCCAAGACAGCAAAACGGCTTTATTTTGATGTTATTCCCAAAGCTGTGGATGAATATTATGCGCATCTTTCTGCCTATGGTCGTCAAAGTTGGCAAGAACGGCTCAATAATCCTGTATGGCATATTCATAATGGTTGTCCACCGCAGGTTGATTTACCTGTACCTTTTGCGATGCTTTTAAATTTGGTAAGTGCTTCAAATGCAGAGAATGCAGGGGTTCTTTGGGGTTTTATTTCTCGTTACGCTAAGGGAGCAAATGCGCAAACTTGTCCAGAACTTGATCAATTGGTGAAATTTGCCATTAAATATTTTGATGTTTTTGTTAAACCAAACAAAAAATTTCGTATACCAGATGACAGCGAACGAGCAACATTAGCACAAATTGATGCAAAATTAGCCAATTTGCCTGAAACTGTTGATGGCAACACACTACAAAATACACTTCTTGATGTTGCGCGGTTAACGGAACGCTATCAAGATCATAGCAAAAAAAGCCCTGAAGGTGGGCCTGGCGTTTCCAATGTTTTTTTTCAAATGTTGTATGAGGTCCTTTTAGGACAAGAGAGAGGTCCACGATGGGGATCATTTATAGCGCTTTATGGGATTAATGAAATGCGTGCACTGATTGCTGAAGCACTTGCACGACCTATGGAGGAATAATGGAACGAAGAGTACAGGAAGTAAAGCGGCGCCGTACATTTGCAATTATTGCTCACCCAGATGCTGGGAAAACAACATTGACGGAAAAGCTTTTATTGTTTGGTGGTGCTATTCAACTTGCAGGAGAAGTAAAAGCCAAAAAAGATCGTATTCAAACTCGTTCTGACTGGATGAATATTGAGCGTGATCGTGGTATTTCCGTTGTGACTTCTGTGATGACGTTTGAATATGAAAATCATATTTTTAATCTCCTAGATACCCCAGGCCATGAAGATTTTGCAGACGATACTTATCGCACGCTTACAGCGGTTGACAGTGCTATCATGGTATTGGATGGGGCCCGCGGGATTGAGCCTAGA
This sequence comes from Bartonella sp. AD328YNZD, assembly GCF_042196425.1. NCBI lineage: Bacteria > Pseudomonadati > Pseudomonadota > Alphaproteobacteria > Hyphomicrobiales > Bartonellaceae > Bartonella > Bartonella sp. AD328YNZD. The sequence goes on from NZ_JBHIQG010000006.1 coordinate 6,131, forward strand.
ACACTAAAACTATTTGAAGTGTGTCGGATGCGGGATATTCCTATTGTTACTTTTATCAATAAAATGGATCGTGAGGCGCGTGATCCTATAGAGCTTTTAGATGAAATTGAAGAAAAGCTTGCTCTTGATACCGCCCCCATAACATGGCCCATTGGGACGGGTAAAGATTTCGTTGGGACTTTTGATCTTCATCATAACCGTTTTCGCCAAAAAGATGATGAGATAACCCAGCGGATCGTTTCAAATCCCAGTGAGGTTGTCCATTTACTTCCAGAGTATCAACGTTCCACTTTTCTTGAAGGAGTAGAACTCGCTCAAAGTGTTTGCAAGAATTTTGATCTTCAAGCTTTCCGTGAAGGTCATATGACTCCGGTTTATTTTGGTTCAGCTTTACGAAATTTTGGTGTTCGTGATTTGATCAATGCGCTTATTGATTTTGGTCAAAGTCCTCGTGATCAAAGTGCAGATCAGCGCAATATCATAGCAACTGAACCTAAAATGACGGGATTTGTTTTTAAAATTCAAGCGAATATGGACCCTAATCATCGTGATCGTATTGCATTTTTTCGGGTATGTTCGGGAACACTTGAACGTGGTATGAAGACAAAATTGGTCAGAACAGGAAAACCGATGACACTTTCTGCTCCACAATTTTTCTTTGCGCGTTCGCGCCAAATTGCTGATCAAGCCTATGCTGGTGATATCGTAGGGATTCCTAATCATGGAACATTGCGTATTGGTGATACTTTGACTGAAGGAGAAGATATTCTTTTTAAGGGAGTACCCAATTTTGCACCAGAGATTTTGCGTCGTGTTTGTTTGGGTGATCCAATGAAAGCAAAAAAGCTCAGAGAAGCTTTGCAACAAATGGCTGAAGAAGGGGTTGTGCAATTGTTTATTCCTGATGATGGGTCGCCTTCTCTCATTGGTGTTATTGGTGCTTTGCAAATTGATGTTTTAAAAGAGCGATTAAAAATAGAATATTCTTTGCCAGTGAATTTTGAGTCTGCACGCTTTAATTTATGCCGTTGGATTTCAGCGCAGAGCAAAGATGAGTTGCAAAAGTTTCTCAACAATCATCGCTCTGCTCTTGCGTATGATTTAGAAGGTGATCCAGTTTTTTTAGCGGAGAACCATTTTTCATTAAATTATGAAGCAGAAAGAGCTCCTAAGATAAAATTTTCTACTTTTAAAGATTATCAAGTAAGCTCTTAATGTAAAGAAGAATTTTTTATGTAACAATTTGGTTGATAATGATTTTTCATATCGAGTTAGGGATCTGAATATTGTTATTTTTTCTGAAAACAAAAGGAGTATGTAAAGAACACTTTCAGGTTGTCTTATATAAAGAGAGAAGTAGATTTATTTATAATATTCAATAAGTTATAATATATTTGTAATTGTAACGTCTTTTAAAATTTTGATATATTTTTTCACAATAGCTTAAGACAAGGTCATATATTTAAGTATTTTGAATGTCAGTTAAAAATCTCCTGTATAAATAGAGCTTTTCAGTTTTTTCTTGTATGAAAATTGTATACAGTCAAAATAAAGCAAATAATCAATAAGATGAAATTTGTTATTCCCAATATGAGATCATATGACTTATAAGCCACGTGTCTTTTCTATATCTTCTGGAACGGCTTTTTTGCCTCACTTTGTTGATGCACTGCTCTCTGGTACCCTTATTGATAACTTTGCTCCCAATGGAGACATTCAAACTGCTCTTGCTGATAGCCTTATTTATGTTCCGACACGTCGTGCTGCGCGCGCTTTGCGTTTAGCTTTTGTTGAAAGAAGTAATACACACTCAACCTTTTTACCAACTATTCGTGCTCTAGGAGATGTCGATGAAGACAGTTTCCTTTTTGTTGAAAATCATACTAGCGCTTTAAATCCGCCTATTGGAGAAAGTGAACGCCTACTGCTTTTAGCGCGCCTTATTCGTCCATGGCGTGAAAATTTACCTGCGCATCTGCGTGCCATGTTTGGTACAGAAGATGTGCTTATTCCAGCTCATAGTGCTGATGCAATTTGGCTTGCTCAAGATTTAGCACACTTGATGGACGAAATTGAAACAGAAGGAGCAGATTGGTCGAAACTTAAAGATATTGCCCCTGACATGGTCGCTGAATGGTGGCAGATAACGCTCGATTTTCTGACTATTGTTACGCAAAATTGGCCACAAATCTTGACAGAAAGACAACGAAGTAATCCCGCTGAATGGCGTAATCAAGCACTCACAATGCATGCAGAGAATTTACGACGTACGAAGCCTGATAAACCGATCATTGCAGCTGGTGTGTCAGGTTCTATGCCCGCAGTTTCTCATCTTTTAAAGGTTATAGCTTCTCTGCCCAAAGGGGCTGTTGTTCTTCCTGGCCTTGATTTTTATATGGATGAAGAACAATGGAATGCATTAAGCACAAGCAATAAAGAAAAAACAGCTTGCGATTTTTTTGATCCTGCAGAAAATATTTTTAGCCATCCTCAATATCATTTAAAAAAACTTCTTTCTCTCATGGGGTGTCAACGTCGCCATGTTTGCGAAATTGGCCAACAAAGTAGCACAAAGAAAAGACGAATGGCTCTTTTATCGGAAGCATTGCGACCTGCTTCTACGACAGATAAATGGATACAAATTGTCCGTGATGATTATGAGGCTCTTTGTGCAGACTGGTCATTTATTGAAGCTATCAATGAACGTGAAGAAGCTCTCGCTATTGCTGTTGCTTTACGCAAAGCTATTGAAGAACCCCAAAAAACCGCAGCTCTTATTACAAATGACCGTAATTTAGCACGCCGTGTTACTGCGGAATTACAACGATTTGGAATTGAAGCAAATGATTCAGGGGGAATACCACTTGCCCAAACATTGCCTGTAACGCTTTTGCGGCTTATCTTAGAAAATGTATTACAACCTGATGATCCCATTGCTTTTCTTTCTCTTCTTAAACATCCCCTTACAACACTCCAACAAAACCGTCATCGTTTACGGGAAATGGCAGAAAATTTTGAACTTTTTGTTCTTCGAGGGAATACAGGGCGCATCAATCTTTGCGAATGTGATCAATTTCTTGAAAAATGGATTGAAATATCTTTTCATAATAGTTCTGAAATCAACGCTCTTGATCAGCAGAAATGTGAAGAAGCACGTTTCCTTTGTCATCTTTTGAGGACAGCTGTTGAACCTTTAACATCTCTTATGAAACAAGAGAAAGAGTGCACCATCAACGAAGCTGCGATAGCAACTGTTGAAGTTTTTGAAAATTTTGGTCGCGATGAGGATAACTCTCTTGCACATCTTTATCAACACGAAGCAGGACAAGCCTTATCAAAGTTCTTACGTGAATTGGTCAGTGATCAATCAGGATTAACATTTCATCTTTGCGAATGGCCTGCTATGTTTTCTGCATTGATCGCAATGCGTTCCGTTACACCTTCTCCTGGAGGACATCCACGTTTATTCATCTGGGGTACTTTGGAATCGCGTTTGCAAACGGTTGATACAGTGGTCATCGGCGGTCTTAATGAAGGGTCATGGCCGATATCAACCCGAAATGATGCTTTTTTATCGCGACCGATGAAAATGATGTTAACTCTGGAGCCACCAGAGCAGCATATTGGTCTTTCCGCGCATGATTTTCAATGGGCGATGGGAATGGATAAAGTGGTGATGAGTCGCGCATTGCGCGTTAATCATACGCCTTCCATTCCTTCACGTTGGCTACAACGCTTAGAAACCGTCGTAGGACAACAAGTTTGGAAACAAATCCGTGCACGAGGTGAAATACTCCTTCATTGGGCAAAGATGCTTGATCATACAAACATGATTTCTGAGGTGAAGCGTCCCTGCCCTGTACCACCTCTTGATATGCGTCCACGTCATTTTTCAGTTACTGAAATAGAAATATTACGGTATGACCCTTATGCCATTTATGCTAAAAAAATCTTAAGGCTCAAACCACTTAAAGCCCTTATTCATAATTCTAGCGCTCCTGAACGTGGAACACTTTATCACGCTATTCTTGCAGATTTTTGCAGACAAATAAAAAATCTAAATGCTGCAAATGCATTAGATGTGTTGCTTGCTATTGGACGTAAAGAGTTTGATAAATTCAATTTTCCACCGGATATTGAAGTGATTTGGTGGGATAGTTTTGAAAATCTTGCTCCACGCTTTATTCAATGGGAACAAAGTTTAGGACTGCGAGAGCGATATTCGGAAGTGGTATCACAAAAAATCCCTATAGGAACAACAGGGGTAACCCTTTCAGGACGTGCTGATCGTCTTGATGTTTTGCCAGATAAAACGGTTGAAATTCTAGATTTCAAAACCGGAACCCCTCCTTCATCAAAACAAGTTCGTGAATTATTATTTCCGCAATTGGCTTTAGAAACAGCTTTACTCATACAAGGGGGATTCCCAGATTTTCAAGATTTTACCCCCTCAAATTTATTTTACATTCCTCTTAACAAAAAAGGTGAAATTAAATCCCAATCAATTCTTTTAAAGAAAAAAGACGGAAAAACTCATCTAAGTGCTGTTGATCTTGCTAACAATGCATGGGAAAATCTTATCGCACTCATAACTTATTATCAAAATCCACAACAAGGCTATCTTTCACACGCAGTCCCTATGTTAAAACAATATGAAAGTGACTATGATCATCTGGCACGCTTATGGGAATGGTCAAGTGGTTTTCATAAAGAAGAGTAATCATGACGTTTTTTTCTATTCCTGAAGCCGCTCTTGATGCACAAGCAACAGCAACACATCCCCAAAAAAACGTGTGGGTTTCTGCAAATGCAGGATCTGGAAAAACCCATGTTCTAACCGAACGTGTTATCCGTTTGCTTTTAAACGGTACACCTCCAGCACGTATTTTATGCCTTACTTACACGAGAGCCGCCGCTGCTGTTATGCAATCACGAATTTTTCGCACACTCTCCAGCTGGAATGAACTCGATGATGCGCAGCTTAAAGAAATCTTATCGAAGTTTGAAAACAAACCTATCAGTGCAACAAAAATAACCTATGCGCGCCAACTCTTTGCTCGTGCTTTAGAAACACCTGGTGGTTTGAAAATACAGACTATTCACGCATTTTGCGAATCTCTCTTGCATCAATTTATGCTAGAAGCCAATATTGCTGGACATTTCGAACTCATAGATGATGTCAACCGCAAGAAATTACTACAAGAAGCTCGCTGCCAACTTTTGAAGCATCATGATGTACAACCCGCTCTAAAACAGCTGCTTAAGGTTATCAGTGAACATACTTTTAACCAATTGCTGTATGAAGCAGCTGAAAAGCAACATAAACTGTCTGATTTTTTGTCTTCTCTTCTGTCTGAAAATGGAGAAGAAAAATTGCG
>NZ_JBHIQG010000006.1:11608-23894 GCF_042196425.1 Bartonella sp. AD328YNZD
CTCAATATGGCGGCTTTTCAGCTTTGTGCCCTTTATCTCAAAATTTATGCAAATTTAAAAAAAACCAATGGTTTTTTAAACTTTGATGATCTCATTGAGCGCACACTCCATTTATTGCAACGTGAAGGTGCAAGCCAATGGGTGCACTATAAACTTGATAAGGGTCTTGATCATATTTTGCTTGATGAAGCACAAGATACGAACCCTGATCAATGGAAAATTATTCAATTTTTAGCGCAAGAATTTTTTACAGGTCATAGTCAACGTGACAATATACGTACTCTTTTTGCTGTTGGAGATGAAAAACAGTCTATTTATTCCTTTCAGGGCGCTGCACCAGAAAATTTTGCTGCAAATGGGAAAATTATTCAAAAAAAAGCACAACAAGCAAAGCAGAAATTCGAAAAAATACAACTGCATTACTCTTTTCGCTCTACAGCAGATGTTCTTAAAAGCGTTGATCTTGTTTTTGAAACACCAGAAAATTATAAAGGGCTTTCGGCAGAAAATACAAAAACCATACACGAAGCTATCCGTACTCACAGTCCAGGTGAAGTTATTTTATGGGATGCTATTTCTAAAGAAAAAGACGAATTTCCTGATGATTGGCATGTAACTGTTGATCATTTAGATACACCAGCAGTACGTTTGGCAGAAAAAGTTGCTGAAACTATTGCAGGCTGGTTACAAAAAGGAGAAATGCTTCCAGCAAAAGGGCGGTTATTGCGTGCTAGTGATATTATGGTTTTGGTTCGTAAGCGTGATCAATTTGCCCTAGCGCTTTCTCGTGCCCTTAAACAACGCAATATACCTGTCGCTGGTGCAGACCGTTTACAACTTACTAAACATATTAGTATCCGTGATTTAATGGCACTTGCGCGTTTTGTTTTGCAGCCACAAGATGATCTTTCTCTTGCTTGTGTTTTAAAAAGTCCCCTTTTTGCTCTTAGTGAAGAGGAACTCTATCTGCTTGCCGCACAACGCACTGGCTCTCTTTGGCAAAGTTTGTGTACGCATACATCATCGCGGGTATCTTTTAAAGATGCTTTTGAAAAGCTGAACCATTATCGTACTTTAGTGGATAAAATACCAGTCTTCGAATTCTATAGCCATATTCTGAATAATGATAAGGGAAGACAAAAAATTTTAGCGCGCTTAGGCTCGGAAGCCAATGATGTGCTTGATGCTTTTATGGACTACACACTCGCGATTCAAAAAACGGGGTTACCAGGATTACAAGCTTTTTTGGAAACATTAAGTGTCAGTGAACCAGAAATTAAACGTGAGTTTGACCAAAATCATGAAGAAATTCGCATCATGACTGTTCATGCTGCAAAAGGACTGGAAGCTTCCGTTGTATTTCTGGTTGATCCTGGTAGTGCAATCTGGCATCCTCAGCATTCACCTCACTTGCTTGAAGTTCCCTTGAACAATGCACATTTGAGTGATCAACAAGCTTTTATCTGGTGCCCTAATGCAGAATTCGATACAATGCCCTCTAAACAAGCAATTTTGCGTTTAAAAGAGCGTGCTGAAGAGGAGTATAGGCGCCTTCTCTATGTAGGAATGACGCGTGCTGAAGATCGATTGTTTGTTTGCGGGTATAGCGGTGAACGCAATAATCCTCATACGTGGCTACAATTGGTAAAGAAAGCTCTCAAACCGCATGCAGTTCCCATTAAGGGTCCTGCAGAAGATATTGCAGCTTGGCGTTATTGTATCACAGATTCTTCTTCTGCCTCAATAAATCAGGAAGCCTCTCGTTCTGAGTGCCAAACACTTCCACCTCTACCAGATTTTTTCTCTCATAAAGTACCAGCAGAACCAATTCTCCCAAAACCGTTAAAACCCTCAGTAGCGAGCCTTTCTATTGAAGCTGATACAGAACCTTCCTCAAGTCCAAAACAATTTACTATTTCACCTGTTTTAGGAGAAACGAACACAAACAGAGCTTTTTCCATTGAGTACGGTAATCTCATTCACCGATTGTTACAATATTTACCCGATTGTCCCCCACAAAAACGTCGAGATTATGCTCAAAACTATCTCAATATCAAAGCCTCTCATTGGCATGAGAGCCAAAGAGAAGATGCTCTTTGCCATATTTGGAAAATATTAGATCATGTTTATCTCAAACCCCTTTTTTCTGAGCATTCACGTGCTGAGGTTTCCTTAATGGGCATTGTAAAAATTCGTGGAAAAGAACAAGTAATCTCTGGTCAAATTGACCGTCTCTACATCACGCAAAACAGCATTATCTTTGCCGATTTTAAAACGGGAACCCCACCAGAAAATGAAGCCGCTATTGCTTCCCATCATTGGTTGCAAATGGCTCTTTATCGAAAATTATTGCAAGCTATTCATCCCGATAAAGATATACAAGCTCTGCTTATCTATAGTAAAGAAGCCAAAATTTTCAAACTTTCTCCAGAAAAACTTGAGGCATTTCTTAGTGAAGTTGCCTTATAAGTTAGTCTTTTCCTTGCAAAGCATTTTTACACTTTATTTACTTTCATAAAATCGCTCAAACAAACACAACGCACAATCTCTGATGTAAAAAAGTCCTTTAATAATTTATCTTTGCAATAACTTGATATGAATTGTTATTATACCAATCTATAAAAAGTGAATATAAAGGATAAATCAATGACGTGTATAAAAGTTGATAAGGATAATTTCGAAAGTGAAGTTCTAACCTCTTCCACCCCTGTTGTGGTTGATTTTTGGGCAGAATGGTGTGGCCCTTGCAAAGTGATTGCTCCAATTTTGGATGAAATTTCAATAGAAATGCAAAATCAAGTTAAAATTGCTAAGGTAAATATTGATGAAAATCCGGAACTGGCTACCCAATACGGAGTACGTTCTATCCCTACATTACTAATGTTTAAAAATGGAAATATTTCATCGAATATGGTTGGCGCTACCTCTAAAGGACGTCTTTCTGAGTGGATAAAAAATGGCCTTAGTTAATGCCATACACAGTAACGATAAAGGAGAGAAATTTTAGTCTCTCCTTTTGATTTTTTTACATTCCTTTTCTGTAATACATTGTAATAGCAATTCAATTAAATCAAAAATTCAAATGATTTTAAGAATCCACACTGTTATACGTAATTCAATAGATCATTTTTTATCAAAAAATTGTCCTGTATGAACAATGTAGGCAATTCCTTGTTTATATGCGTGCCAACGAATATTTAAGTGAATGATATTTTCTTCTTAGATAAGACTATTGAGATAGATAGTGCTTTCAACACATAAAAGGAGATTTTAAGCAAAAACTTTGCAAATTACTTTTTTGAAGCTCACAATTTTTAAGCAGAAAGAAACAAGCAATTCACTACAGGTTATATAATGCTCTTCTAAAGGGTTACCACTTCAATTTAAAATTCTCTTATACTATTCTCTAAAATCAAAATTGTAGGTATCAGATTCTCTAAAATAAATTGATGAATTCCTATAAATTAACGACTGTTCTTTGCAATTTATGTCATTGTTATATGAAAGAGTCAGCATTTCACTTCATCTTCCATGGTTGGTGCCTCCATTGAAGCCTTCTTTATGTTGTCCATCATCTCAAATTTCATAGGTAGTACTGAGGTATTATCAAATTAAAAATGATGATGTCCATGTTTTTTTTAAAATGTACGAATTGCGAAAGACTGTTGCAAACATTCAATGGAATGTTGCGCTGATTTAACTGTTACATGACGCCCATGTTCTTTATAATGTAAGGTGAGTGCAAAAGTGGCAAGCTCTAAAAGAGCTGTATTTCTTTCTGGCCATTCAACAAGTAAAATATTTTTCTCACGAGTTTCATGAAGCCCTAATTCATCAATTTCTTCTGCCATAGAAAGGCGATAAAGATCAGCATGAATAATTTCAAACTTTGGAAGTTGATAGCTTTGCACAAGAGTAAAAGTAGGGCTTGGAACATCCATAGTGTTATCGTTCGCAAGTGTTTGAATGATTGTACGTGCAATGGTTGACTTTCCAGTTCCAAGATCTCCTTGCAGCGTTACAAGATCTCCTGGCTTTAAAGAAAGAGCTAAATTTTGTGAAAAAAGCTTTGTTGCCTCTTCATTTTCAAGAAAAAAACTAAAATTCATTAAAAGTTCCATGAAATGGATGAAAAATTTTTGTTATCATAAAGGTTAAAATTAAAAAATCGTATCTCCTTTGGAGAGTGGGAAAAAACATTTAACTGTTGTTCCTTTTCCAGAACCGGTAAGAATTTCAACATGTCCACCGTGTAGTTCAACGAAACTTTTTACAAGGGAAAGGCCAAGACCCGCTCCCGCACGCCCACCATGGTGTGAATGGGAAGAAAAACGTTTAAAAATACGATCAAGGACATCTTCTGGGATGTCAGAGCCCTGATTGTGAACGCTAAAGACAATGTTATCATCTTGTTCATCAACGCAAAATTCAATAGTACTCGCCTCCGTTGCAAAATTAATAGCATTACTCAGGACATTCACAAAAATTTGATGCAAGCGCTTTTCATCAGCAGAAATAGAATTTAAGGAAGGAGAAATTTGTTGTAAAAGCGTAATATGACGTCCATTAAGGCGATCTTCTACACGTGCTACTGCTTGTATCATAGCATCGGCAATGTTAACCGATTTTATGTCCAACTCCATAATGCCTGCATCAAGGGTAGCAAGATCAAGAATATCGTTAACAATATTTAAAAGAGTTCCTGATTCTGAATGAATGTGTTCAAGATATTCTTGTTGACGTTCATTGATAGAACCGAAAATTTGATCACGTAAAATATCGGAAAATCCAATAATATTGGTGAGAGGTGTGCGTAATTCATAAGAAACATGTTGGACAAATTCATTACGCAAACGATCAGCACTTTCTAATGCTTCATTTTTTTCTTGAAGAGCACGCGCAATATGGACAGTGTCCGTAACATTCACAAAAGTAAGCATCGTTTGTCCATTAGGAAGAGGGACCAGAGTATAGTCAATAATCATATCATTTTTAAGATCTATACGACCTGAAAATGTTTCACGTTTTTCAGCAAAACCGGTAATGAACTTGGTAAATTGATCCCATTCTTGCCCCAAGGTTAAGGCTGAACAATGGCTTTGTAACTGTGTAATATGGGTTCCTTCTACCAGTAAATTATAAGGAAGAGACCACAATTTCGACAAGGCAGGATTCGATAAGCGAAGGCGTCCATCAGTACCAAAAACGACCACACCTTCAGAAAGTTTATCAAGTGTTTCACCTTGTATTTTAATAAGTGTATTATAACGGCGCTCAAGATCAATTTTTTCGGTAAGGTTTTCGTAAAGCCAAGTGACACCTCCTTGTGGATGAGGGTTCGAGACAACACGCACCGTACGCCCATCTGGAAGATTCCAAATTTGTTGGTTCGATTCTGTTTGCCAATAGGCTTTTAAAAGTTCTTCTTTCCATGCGCGCCAATCAGGGTGTTCAGCAATGAGCCCCTTTTCACGTAAACGTTCAAGAAACAATGTATGGCTTGGTTCACTTTCTAAAAAAGAACTCTCCAACGGCCATAAAATTTTGAAAGCGTGATTACAGAATTTTAATTTTTGGTTTGTATCAAAAATGGCTACAGCTGTTGAAATTTGGTCAAGTGTTTCACAATGACTTTGAAGAACATATCTTAATTCATGAGCAAGATTTTCATAGGCGCTGTCATCACGTGCAAAAGCTGCCATCCCTTCAGCTGTTGTAATACGTGTGAGATGAAAACGGTGCCGTTCTCCACCAATAACCGTATGAACATGTTCTTGAAAAATTGTTTCTGTTTCATCTGTTTTGCGTTGTGTATTTTCATTGAAAAGATCCCCCACGTCATCACTGTCTTCACGAAAGTCTGTCATTTCTCTAAAGGCGCGATTGATAAAACAAACTTTTCCTTCACAATCTTTTATCCATACGGGCTCTTGAATAAGATCAAGAAGATTACGCTGCATTCTCAGTTCAGTAAGAAGGCGGGCGATATCTTTCTGTAAACGAGCATTTTCACTCTGTTGTTTTGAGATATCTTGAAAACGAGCAATGGCGACTGTTCCTGCGATGACTCCTGTAACTTGTAGCAGTACATTGTTTGTGGTGGTGATAGAAAGATCAAAAGGGTGACATTTACAACGGAGTTGAGTCAATGCATAATCAAGTTCTCGCAGAGAATTTTCTTCAACCCAGAGCTCAAAACGCTGAAAATCTTTCTGATCGATTCCTATTTTTTGCAATGTGGAAAGAGCACCAACAACATGGGGTAAGGTTGTTGGATTTTCCCAAATAAGAAGGAATTGCTCGGTTTCTTCCAGAAGCCATTCATAATATTTAAGTTTTTCAGAAAAATTTGCCTGAATTATCTTCAAAGGCTTCTGTGCAGTTTTTTTTGCACGCACGGTAACAGCTATACATGAGAGAAGTGAAGCACAAGAAATTCCTCCACACAGCGCTAAAAGCAGCCATGGACCATTCGGCAAAGTGAAGAAAAATGGTAAATAACCTTCCAATGACTGAGAAAAAGCGCATGTTGGAGAAAAAAAGAAAAAAAGGCAAAGTATATACGTATAGATTCGGATCTCTTTTTGAGTTTTTTCTTTGGGGTTATAGTCACCAAAGCTGAGCACGACATCTTTCCCTTTTTTAACCCAAGGAAACGTATTAGTAACGGTAATGGTTTGGTTTATAAGGTCCTTGTGGTGAGACTCCAATATAAGCGGCTTGTTCTTCTGATAAAACACTTAATTTTATTCCTAACCGATCCAGATGTAGACGTGCAACCTTTTCATCAAGATGTTTAGGCAAAACAGTGACTTCATTTGTATAGTGTTCTGTACGGGTAAAAAGTTCAATTTGCGCTAAAACTTGATTGGTAAACGAAGCTGACATGACAAAAGAAGGATGCCCCGTCGCATTGCCGAGGTTTAACAATCGTCCTTCAGAGAGCAAAATGATGCGTTTTCCATCGGGAAAGGTGATCATATCAACTTGTGGTTTAATATTCGTCCATGGCAAATTTCTAAGGGCAGCGACTTGGATTTCGTTATCAAAATGACCAATATTTCCAAGAATACACATATCCTTTACTTGTCGCATATGATCTAAACGAACAACATCTTTATTGCCTGTTGTCGTGATGATAATATCAGCACTGGAAGCAGCATCATCCAAATTAACAACTTCATAGCCATCCATAGCGGCTTGAAGAGCGCAGATAGGATCAATTTCTGTTACTTTAACACGAGCCCCAGCACCAGAAAGAGATGCTGCTGAACCTTTTCCTACATCACCATAACCACAGACAATGGCAGTTTTACCAGCGATCATCACATCTGTTCCACGTCGAATACCATCGACCAATGATTCTTTACATCCATATTTATTATCAAACTTTGATTTAGTGACGCTATCATTAACATTAATAGCAGGAAAAGGTAGAAGTCCTTCTTTTTGTAACTGATAAAGACGGTTTACACCTGTTGTGGTTTCTTCGCTTACACCTTTAATTGCTGCGCGCTGTTGTGTAAAAAAACCTGGCGTTGCATCCATACGCTTTTGTATTTGTTTGAAAAAAATTTCTTCTTCTTCTGTTTTGGGATGCGATAAAATATCTTTATTTTGTTCTGCACGACTTCCCATTAAAATATAGTTTGTGGCGTCAGCTCCATCATCTAAAATAAGATTGGAAGGATTACCATCTGGCCATTGGAAGATTGCATCTATATAAGTCCAATATTCTTCCAATGTTTCACCCTTAACGGCAAATACAGGAATGCCAGTTGCGGCGATAGCTGCTGCTGCATGGTCTTGCGTAGAAAAAATATTGCTAGAGCTCCACCGTATATCGGCGCCAATTGCTTTTAATGTTTCAATTAAAACAGCTGTTTGAATTGTCATATGCAATGAGCCAGAAATACGCGCTCCGCGCAAAGGTTGGCTGGAAGAAAACTCCTTACGACAAGCCATCAAACCAGGCATTTCAGTTTCAGCAATATCAAGTTCTTTACGACCATAAGCGGCAAGTGCAATATCTTTGACAACAAAATCTTGAGCTGCCATTCTTCATTCCTTTAAAATAATTTTTTCCAAGACGGTAGGAGAAATTAAAAAAAAATGCAAGACAAGAAGAGGACTTCTTTATGTGAAAAAGCTCTTTTAAAATCTCCATAAATTTGTGCAACAAATATGCATTTATGGATCTGAGTAGTGATGTTACTGACAGAGTAGGAGATCTTCATGATAAGTTTTATTATATAAACAAAATTCTATCCTTTTCACGTAACTTTAAAGCTTTTAAAAGTTTCCAGAGGGAATACCTTTTAAATAATAAAAATGGTGCATTGCTTTACAGTTTTTATATCGATTTTTATGGGATAATATCGAAAGTAGTATACTCGTATTCTACTCACTTATGCGGTTTTTGAAAAAGGAAGAATTACTTTAATCTCATTATTAAGCTTTTTGGCAAAATAATATAAATGCAAAGCCATAGATTATCATGTTTATGGATAGGCAGTTCAGGATCGGTTCTTTAGGATTCCAATGTTGCACCTGCTCTTGGATAAAGACAGTTTATAAGAAGTGCTTTTCTCCTGTTTCCAACAGTTTTTATCAAAATACTATAGATGTGCGAGGAAACATGTTTTGTGATACTAAATGGAGCATTAAAAATGCAAAAACATCACTCTATTGAACACTCTGATTTTAAAACCGCTAACAACGCACTATGAATTATAAATCAAATAATTAACTCAGTTTTAGAAGAATTTATTCTAGACGAGTAGGTTTTGGGAAAATTGACCATGTGGACGAAATCGCCAGAGATAACTTGGCAAGAATGCAGTCATTGCTCTAGGAGTAATTCCTACTCCTTCTAGAGTATATCCATTCTCTATAGCTTCTTTAGAAACAATGTTATCCATTTGCAAAAAGCGTATTTGATTGGCTGTTACGAGCGTTGGCACAAGAGGCAACTTACCAATCGTTCCTAAAACTCCTCCAATCAATAGACCGACAGAAAGAGGCATAGATAGGATTGTTTTTTTACGATGAATGATTTTAAGTATATTTTCAAGAGCATTTTGGAGGGTGATAATCTGGGGACCACCAAGATCATATTTTTTTCCCCAAGCTACCTGTCCATCTAAAGCACGTGCTATAAACTCAGCAACGTCACCAACATATACGGGTTGCAATTTGCTTTTCCCACCTCCAAAAAGAGGCATAATTGGTAAAAAACGTGACAAATCTGCTAAGGTATTAAAGAAACAATCTTCTGGTCCAAAGATAATGGATGGACGTATAATAATTGCCTGAGGATTCTTGTTATGAATGATTTGTTCACCCATAAACTTAACACGTGCATAAAGACATGCAGTGTTTTCGCTAGCCACAAGAGTCGACATATAGATGAGAGGAATACCAGCTTCTACTGTTAATTCAGCAACATTGTAAGCACCATCAATTTGTGTGCTTTTAAAATTCGATTGATTTGCTTGTTTTAAGCTACCGGGTAAAAACACTGCTGCATCAGCTCCAAGCAATGCGCGTGCAACAGAGGCACGATGCTTGATATCTGTTTTAAGCATTTGGGTTTGTCCTACTTCTCCTATTTGTAGCATGTAATAAGCTTTTTGTGGACAACGAACAGCGATGCGAACGCGATATCCCCGCTTAGTCAAAGTTTCAACGACATGTCGTCCTACAAAACCGGATCCGCCAAAAACAGTAATGAGTTTAGGATGTTGATAAAGTGCACAATCAAGTTGCATGATTAAAAGGTCTATCTTTCAAAGCTTTAAAAATAGCTAATTATCTAGCACGGTGGTGTCTTATTGTCACGCAAAATATCACCCGCAAGATAAAGAGAACCACTAATAAGGACAATAGCCTCTTTATATTCCATTTTAATTTTATGCAAAGCATCTTGTAGATGTGCTTGTGGAGTAGCAAAGATTCCTGCTTTTTGGGCTGATTCAGCTAAGTTTATTGGAGAGAGACTGGCGTCATTGTTAATAAGCGGTATCGTATATACTTTATCGACAAGGTTTGCTAAAGGACGAAAATAACCGACAGCATCTTTGGTATTAAGCATGCCAGCAATCATAATAATGGGACGATCTGTTTTTTTTCTCCATTGTGTAAGTTCTGCCGCAATAACTTTTCCTGCAGCAGGATTGTGACCACCATCTAACCATAAATCAATATCAGGAGATAGTTGATCAACCAAAAGCCCTTGGGTAAGACGCTGCATTCGTGCGGGCCAATAAATATTCTTCAAAGCGTCATTTATGGTTTGTTCTGAAAGTTGAAAACCCGCTTGATAAACTGCTTCAAGAGATGCACCAGCATTAGCAATTTGGTGGTCTCCAATAAGGTTAGGAAGAGGAAGGTCCATGAGACCTTGATGGTTTTGAAAAACCATACGTCCATGTTCTTTATAGCTTTGATAATCTTGATCAAAGAGAGCATAAGATGCTTTATTTTTATCGGCAAGGGGTATTAAAGTAGCAAGAGTTTCTTCATAATTCTGCTTTCCGATGACCACTGGAACGTTTGGTTTTATAATCCCCCCTTTTTGAAAAGCGATTTGAGCAATTGTGTTTCCAAGAAAATTCTCATGATCATAATCAATGGGCATAATAAGCGATACAGCTGTTTTGTTAACGACATTGGTAGCATCAAAACGTCCTCCCAATCCAACTTCTAAAATAACAACATCAGCTGGATGTATACTAAACAGCATAAAGGCAGCGGCTGTAAAAATTTCAAAAATAGTAATCGGCTCTTGACGATTTACTTTTATAATTTCACGGATTGTCTCTGCCAATTGGTTTTCTGTAACAAGTTGACCACCTCCTTTTTGACCTAACCGGCAGCGTTCATTCCAGTTGACAAGATGAGGTGAGCTATAAACATGAACGCAGTATCCTTCACTTTCCAAAAGAGCACGACAAATTGCGGAGGCAGATCCTTTGCCATTTGTTCCAGCGATGTGAATAACAGGTGGAAGTTTTAAATGTGGATTACCAAGACGCTCTAAAAGGTGAACAATACGCTCTAAAGAAAGATCAAATTTTTTCGGATAATTTTTTAGTAAATCATCCACCACCCTTTGTATTTGACTTTGTTGCATAAACTTAAGCTGCTTTTGTCCTAGAAAGCGATGTTTGAGAGTCTGTTGGGGATGGATCGGAAGGGTTAAAAACAGCAGGGCGTTTCATCATCAAGCGTAAAATACGCGCAATTGTTGTTTTCATTTCTAAACGCGATACAACCATATCAATCATACCATGTTCAAGCAGATATTCACTACTTTGAAACCCTTCTGGTAGGGTTTCACGTATCGTTTGTTGAATCACACGTGGACCAGCAAAACCAATCATAGCGCCAGGTTCGGCAATGTGAATATCACCAAGCATGGCGTAAGAAGCAGTAACACCACCGGTGGTTGGATTAGTCAGCACAACAATATAGGGAAGTTTTGCTTCTTTCAACATTTCAATCGCTACTGTTGTACGGGGCATTTGCATCAATGAGAGTGTTCCTTCTTGCATGCGTGCACCACCAGAAGCAGTAAAAAGAACCAAAGGGCATCTTTCGGCAATGGCAGTATCAAAAGCTTTGATAATAGCTTCTCCTGAGGCCATACCGAGTGATCCCCCCATAAAGGCGAAATCTTGAACGGTTGCAATAATTGGCAAACCCTCAATCGTACCGCGTGCACTCAAAATGTTGTCCTCAACACCGAGTTTAGAACGGTACTCTTTTAACCGATCAATATAGCGTTTTTCGTCGCGAAACTTTAAAGGGTCTGTCACAACTTTTGGATTTTCAAGAGCTGTATAAATACCATCATCAAAAAAATGCATGAGACGATTTTTGGCACTGATACGCATATGATAGCCAGAATTAGGAGCCACAAATTGATTGGCTTCCAAATCTTTATGGAAGATCATTTCACCACTGGTAGGATCTTTAATCCATAGATTTTCTGGAATTTCACGGCGTCCCAATATAGAATTAATTTTAGGGCGAACATAATTTGTAATCCAGTTCATCTTTATAACCTTCCTTTAAAATATTATACACCTTTTGCATGATTTGAAAGAATATAGAATTTAAGCAGTCACATTTGCTTTGCCGGCTGACCAAACGAGTCTATTTAATACTTTTATCAGTATACGTATAGCTCTCACTCCACTGTTTTTTAATTTTTCCAATTTTACAACAATCATATGCATGAAGAGTATTTCCTATAACAAACTTCTCAGAAGTTTTAAGAACT
>NZ_JBHIQG010000006.1:23994-30581 GCF_042196425.1 Bartonella sp. AD328YNZD
AAAACAAAATATTGTTCTTGTTATGTATTCACGCGTTGCTAGATTTAACAGTCTCAATATTCCCAAAACTCTCTTATGACGGTACCCATGAAGAGTATAATAATCATTTCTCTATGAAGGGTATAAAATACATTATGCTCTCCATTTTTACTGAAATATAAGGTACAAAGCGGCACCATCATACTCTTTTTCAGTTTTCAATGCGACGATAATGTTTGCATTGAGAGGATTCATATAAAGATATTTCACGCCTTTTTGAAAGTACTTTTATCCGCATACCACCTTCATTTATGATACATAAACAAACGATTTCAATTGATCCAATATGAATAGGATTAAAATGAGAAACCCTCATGATATTTAGGTTTTTCACTCATATTGTGGAACAATAAATTATCATTATAAATCAATATATTGCTTTAATAAAAGAGAAAACATAAAATTTTATATTATGCTTTCTTTGGCTGGCAAGTTTTATTAACCTTAAAGTCAAGGAAACTATTTTTGTGTAATGCGTGCCATGGTCTTTTGGGAAAGCATTTTGTGTAAATATGTCATAAAGGCGGCTGCAAAAAGCGGTGTTGCTAAATTAAGAATTGGAATCGAAACAAAAAGCGCTATCAATAATCCTGCACCAAAAACCGTTGTGTAATGAGTATGTAAAAAAGTACGTGCATCTTGCTCTGTTCGAAAACGATAAGCAGCAAACAAGAAATATTCATGACCGAGCAAATAACCATTAATAAGATAAAAAGCAATTAAATTAATACCTGGTATGAAGAATAAAATAAAAGCAATTCCATTACCAAGAAGGCTTAAAATAACAAATTTAAAGGAAATGATAAGAGAACGCTGAAACGGCAAAGCTTGTCCAATAGGCTCATTTGGGTAATCCTCTTTTTCAATGATTTCAGCAGCAGAATCAATGAAAAAACCACCAATCATAGCGGTGATTGGTGCAATCAAAAAAGCTAACAAAAGAGCCAAACCAAGATTAAAAATGATAAGCATGCTAAAACCAATCCATCCCGCCCAACTAGGGAGTCCAGGAAGAAATTGAGCAATCCAGGGCCAAAAGTAAGACACAAAAAGTTGGTGCACACATAACCATAAAATGGTGAGAATGAAAAAAGTAACCCCCAATGCTTTCAGTATCATAATACGATATTGCGAGGTCAGAAGACGTTGTAAAGCACGATAAGCAGCAGTAAAAATCATAGATTAATAAACTAAGGAAAGAAGCAAAAAAAACAAGAAATATATTTAAAGTATGTACAGTGTAATTTTTTCTTTCTTTGAATTACAAGATTTTTTTCAAAAACATTATAAAAAACGGATAAGGCTCCTTTATTTAAAATAAAGTTTGAATAAATAGAAATTTTGATTTTTAAAACAAAGAAGAATTTAAAAAGCAGCTGTTGTAGAAGAAGTTTTTATTATTTTTGTACATAGTGTAGATTATTGCGTTTATATGATATATGTAAAAAATTAAGGAATAAGAACTTTGGAGAGGAAAGTTATTTACTTCTATTTATTCAGTAGATTTATCTAACTTAGTTTATTTAAGTGCTTAATTGTTTTACACAATTCCTAAAATTCTGTACTTTTCTACTATTTGGCAGCATGCTTTTGCCTCTCGCTTTCAAAAAAATATTGAGTTCAATGGAATAGGGGTAACGTAGTAGCTCCGTAGATATTCTAATTTTGGGCAACAGAATGATTAATATGATAGAAGTGGAAAAAATAAGCTTAGGCGATTGACCGTCCGATTCCATGGAAGAGCAGTTTTTTGAGAAGAAGCAAAGAAAGGGAGATGTCACTGATGCTTAAAAATGATGAGATTTTGAATTTTAAAAGCCATAAGTGCAATGAAGTAAGAATTCATTGAAGCACTTTTCATACAAGTGGTGCACTGTATCAAATAATTTTTAGATAATAACACCATTAATTTATGAAGAGAATTGATCATTTTCAACTTGAATAAGAATCCAAAATATAGAAATATTCTTTAATTTCAAAGTCTCTATTCAACATCAAAAAATTATTTACGTGCACATTATAGGCGAGACCAATGTATGGGTACAAAGCTTTCGATAAAAGAATAAAAATGCTTCTCATGAATCGTCACAATGTGAGGATATCATGGATAAAATTCTAGTCTTTGTGGTCTTGGTATGCTGGAGAGAGGAGACAGACATTTAATCTTAAAGACCGATCACTGAGGAAAATAATAAAAGCGTCAGTTTCATAAACTTATAGACAGTGGTACAATGAATTTTGTCTACACTCTTTATGAGCGTCAGTGTGAGGTATGCTTAAAATTGCATTGAGATATTTATAATATATTAATTTATACATCATTTTCATAGTGAATAAGAGCTTCAAATAAAGTTGTCATATTTTCTCATGAGCTGTTCTCATCATGAAACAATCAAAATCATTTATTCGTATATCATAAATAGGACCAATATGGGGATAAAAACATTGAAGAGAGAAAATGCTTTTTATAAATTTTATCCAGTGCAAGAGCTTTCTCAAAGTTAATGTTAGGCAAAGTGAATGATAGCTTGTTTTTTTATAAGCTGGGGAGACAGTAGTGCAATAGATCCTACTTTTATGAAGGCTAGAGTGAGATGTGATTTTTTTAAAAAATATTTTCCAACGCTTGTCACACCCATTTCGCAACAGCGCTTGTGAATGGTCTATGGGTAAAGCTCTCGTGAATAATATAAAACTTATAGGGCATCACTATACTCTTAATAAAAAGAGTACGTTGGTGCCATCATCCTTAGTGTTGTCCGAGACAAGCTCTTGGTTCTTGAGACGGTCCATTATAAGCGCTTTTAGTTCTTTCTTAAACGTTTTGTATTCATACAGTTATCCTTGTTTAAAACGTGCAAGAAAATGATTTTTATTGATTCAATATGAAGAGAGATTGGGAATGAGAGAATCTTACGATGTCTGGGATTCTAATTTAATATGAACAATGCTAGGTTATCATTATAAATCAAAAATATTATATACTAATTGAGATGGATAGACACCTATTATCAGTTCTATTTTATAAGGTGTTTTAATATCAACGCGTTTGAAGAGTTCTTATTTGCAAAGGGGTATATTTTTCTCATGAGGAGTAGATGTTTGGGGGGCAAAAAATGATACAATCACGTTTGCTAATTTTTGCGCTACGTGTTGTTTACTCATATGAGGCCATTGTTCAACTTTTTTTCTACTTACGAGATAAACTTGATTTGTATCAGAACCCATGACACTTGTACCATCTACTTGAAGAGAAATATCATTAGCAAGAATGAAATCAGCTCCTTTTTCAACGCATTTCTTTTGCGCATTAGCAATAATATCGCATGTTTCAGCAGCAAAACCAATGACCAATGAGGGGCGTTTTGGAGCGTGTCCAATCGTTGCTAAAATGTCAGGATTTTCAACCATTTGAAGGGATGGTGGTGTTTTATGAGCATCCTTTTTAATTTTGTGTAAAGATTGGGTTTGACTACGCCAGTCACAAACAGCGGCAACAAAGATGGCACCATCAGCAGGCAATGCGGTTTGAACGGCTTTTAACATCTGTTGTGCTGTTTCAACATGAATTGTTTTTACTTCTTGTGGGTCTGCAAGATGAACAGGTCCACAAATAAGTGTTACTTTTGCACCCAAATGTGCAAGAGCGGTTGCAATGGCATGACCTTGTTTACCTGAGGACCGATTAGCAAGATAACGTACTGGATCAATTGGTTCATGGGTAGGGCCAGAGGTAACGATGAAATGGCGGTCAAAGAGAGGTTTTTCATGCACATTCAAAAGATTCTCTATAGCAGCGACAATAGTTAAAGGTTCGCTCATACGTCCATATCCAATCTCGTCACGTTCAGCCATATTTCCGATTTCTGGTCCGATGATATGAACGCCATCTGCGTGCAATTGTGCAACATTACGAATAGTTGCTGGATGCACCCACATGGCTGGATTCATGGCGGGTGCAATCAAGAGTGGACAGCGTGCTGCTAAAAGGACACAATCAGCCAGATCATCTCCTATGCCATTGGCTATTTTTGCAATGCGGTTGGCTGTAGCAGGAGCTAAAATAATCAGATCAGCATCACGTGCTAATCGGATATGTCCGATATCATGTTCTTCTTCGCGTGAAAATAAATCAGTATATACAGTACCACCGCTTAAAGCTTCAGCGGCTAAAGGCGTAATAAATTTTTGCGCCGCTTTTGTCATCACAACTTTTAAATCTGCTCCACGTTCTTGTAAACGGCGAATCAAATCAAGGGCTTTATAAGATGCAATACTTCCACCAATAATAAGAAGGAGAGATTTTGATTTCAATGATTGCACTTCAACAGCACTGGCATGAGAGGGGAGTGTGGTGTGAGTAGGGGGATTGCTTAAAAGACGGCGGGCTTCTTCTTCCATAGAAATACCATTTTGCGCGGCGCGTATGCGCAAAGCTTCTTTGGTTTCAAGAGACAGGTTACGAATAGTAATACTGGCCATAAAATACCTCCAAGAAATAAAAATGATTTCAATGATTTCATTGTTGATATTTTTAGCATATTAAGGAGATTAGAAAAGATGAAAAAAGTAAAAAGTAAGACAAGCGCAACAAAGTGCAATGATGAAAAGACTATAACGACCATAACGGTTTCTGTGACTTTGTTCCACAGCAAGTTGTTTGAGGGTAGCAGGAGAAAGATTAAAACCTGTTTTTCTCATTTGATTGAAATCTTCTTCTATTCGTTGGAAATTTTGAACCAATTGTGGTGTTTTGCGTGCCAGCGAAAGGAGAGCTTGTGCTCCTTCACTAAAGTCTTTTGCAACGCCTACGGGTCCTAAATTTTTACTAATCCATTCTTTGACAACGGGTTCAGAAGCTTTCCACATATTAAAAGTGGGGTCTAATGTACGGGCAACACCTTCCACGACAACCATTGTTTTTTGCAGCAATAAAAGTTCAGGTCGCGTTTGCATGTCAAATAATTCAGTGACTTCAAATAATAAAGTGAGCAATTTAGCCATGGAAATGCTTTGTGCTGATTGTCCGTGAATTGGTTCGCCAATAGCGCGGTTGGCTTGCGCAAAGCTTTCGATATTATGGTGTGAAGGAACATAGCCGGCCTCAAAATGGGCACGTGCAACTCGATGGTAATCGCGGGTAATAAAGCCGTAAAGAATTTCAGCAAGGAAATGCTTTTCTTTTTTGCCAAGCCTTCCTGTAATGCCTAGATCAACAGCAACAATACATCCTTTTTCATCTACAAATAAATTACCAGGATGCATATCGGCGTGAAAAAAACCATCACGCAGTGTATGACGAAGAAAAGATTGAATAAGCGTAATAGCAAGCGCCTTCAAATCAAAACCTGCTTCTTTGAGTTTGGAAGTTTCGGATATTCTTATACCATCAATCCATTCCATTGTAAGAACATTACGTCCTGTCCGTTCCCAGTCAATACGTGGAACCCGAAAGCCTGTATCATGTTGAATATTTTCAGCCATTTCAGATATAGCTGCTGCTTCTAAGCGTAAATCCATTTCAAGTCGTGTTGTTTGTGCTAAAGTATCCACCACACAAACAGGACGAAGCCTTCGAGAGGCAGGGATATAGCGCTCTTGTAAATGAGCAATGAGATAGAATCCTCTAAGATCTTTAGAAAAACGTGCTCTGATATTGGGACGAATAACTTTTACAGCACATTTTTTCTTATGGCCAGTTTCATCACTATATTCAGCTGGATGAACTTGAGCAATAGACGCGGCGGCAATGGGGGGATAAAAATTTACGAATAAATCATCAATAGAGCGACCAAGAGAACTTTCAATTTGAGTAATAGCGGCAGTGCAAGAAAATGTTTGGACGCGATCTTGTAGCTGTGACAAATCTTCCGCAATATCACGCCCAACAATATCAGGTCTTGTGGCAAGAAATTGACCAAGTTTTATGTAAGAGGGTCCAAGCTTATTAATGGCATATGAAATATTTTCAGATCGTTGTTTCTTTTTTGTTTTGCGTCGTGCTAATGCACTCGCTATACGATGACATAGCGCTGGAAATCCTTGAAGATCATCATGAGGGAGAGCACTTAAAACACCTTCACGTGTTAAAACCCATCCTGCACGCATCAATTGAAAGTAAGGGGAAACTTGCACCATTTTTAAATTTTCCAACCTGAATGCAGCGCTGCAATCGCACCGGTGAGATTGCGGTACGATACCCGCGAAAACCCCGCATGCTTGATCATATGGGCAAAATCATCTTGCTTAGGAAATTTGCGGATAGATTCAACCAAATAACGATAAGCATCGCCATCATTTGCGATAAATTGACCCAGCTTAGGGATAGCATGGAAAGACCAAAGATCATAAATTTTATCCAACAGAGGCATCTCGACATTTGAAAATTCTAAACATAAGAAACGTCCACCGGGCTTTAAGACACGAAAAGCTTCTCTAAGGGCTTGATCAATATGAGGAACATTGCGAATTCCAAAAGCAATCGTGTAAGCGTCAAAGCTTTGATCTTCAAAAGGTAGATGTTCTGCATTGGCTTCAACAAAATCAAT
>NZ_JBHIQG010000007.1:0-29402 GCF_042196425.1 Bartonella sp. AD328YNZD
TCAAAAAACGCCTTTGCTATATCAACATATTCATTCATAACAACTGCAATAGGGACATCTTTACGGTTGATCAACTCCCATAAACCTGCTCGTAAAATTGCGCGTAAGATAGAATCAAGACGTGAAAGAGACCACTCTGCAGAAAGCTGTTGATGAAGCAGCGGATCAAGCTGCTTTTGATCTTTTACAACACCCGTTATAATAGCCAAAAACCATTGAAAATCAGCTTCAAGATATTGGTCTCCATCAATATCTTTTCCCAAACGATAAGCCTCATACTCAGCTGCAGTTTCCATCACCCCCGAACCCACGATATCCATTTGATAGAGTGCTTGAACTGCAGCAAGTCTTGCTGCTCCACGTTTATTGGCTGAACGCGGAAAATGTCTGCTTTTTATATCAGCCATATTTAACGATTATCTCCAAATCTCTTTTTTAGAGCGATCATACATAAAGCAGCTTCAGCCGCAAAACCACCTTTATTTTTGTCATCTAGTTTTGCACGCACCCATGCTTGTTCTTCGTTTTCAACAGTCAAAATACCATTTCCAATAGCCAAGTGTTGATGAACAGTTAAATCCATCAATGCACGACAAGAACCATTAGCAACAATTTCAAAGTGATATGTTTCACCCCGAATAACACAACCAAGAGCAACATAACCATCATACGATATCTTGTTTTGTTCAGAAAAAGCTATTGCACTTGGTATTTCTAATGCTCCAGGAACCGTTACAACATCATAACTTGCTTCAGCTTTTTGCAAAGTATTCACTGCACCTCTCAAAAGCGCATCAGAAATCCCCTCATAAAAACGTGCCTCAACAATCAATACGTGAGGCTTTTTACCTATCTCTTTCATCATAATGAAATTCCACAAAAAACGAATCAAAAAAATCAAAGTTATAAAGCATAAAATTCTGAAAACGATCAATAGAGTGTTGGCTTATTCATCTTCTCTTTTTAAAGTAAAAAGTTTTGCAGCATAACGAGCAAGTTGATCAATTTCCAAATTTACCCGATCTCCAATTTTAGCTTGTCCCCACGTTGTCATTTCGAGTGTATGGCGAATAATAAGAACATCAAAAACACAATCCTCAACACCATTAACAGTCAAAGATGTCCCATTAAGTGCAATAGATCCCTTATTAACAATAAAAGGCATAAATTGTCTTGAAACTTTTAAATAAAAGCGAATTGCATCCCCTTCCTTTTTTTGATCAATGATTTCAGCCAAACCATCAATATGACCAGAAACCAAATGTCCCCCCATTTCATCACCCAATCGAAGCGAACGTTCCAAATTAACAAAAGTTCCTTTTATCCATTGTGCAAGATTCGTTAAACGTAATGTTTCTTCCCACGCTTCAACAACAAACCAATTGGAATCTTCTTGCTTTAATCCTCGCTCTACAATTGTCAGACAAATTCCCGAACAAGCAATTGATGCGCCAATTGCTAAACTTTCTATAGCATAGCGTGTGGAAATCTTTAAACGCATCCCCTGCTTTAAAGGTTGAACATCTTCAACACAACCAATATCCGTTATAATTCCTGTGAACATAATGTCTTACGTCTCCACTTATAAAAACGGTCATTTCCAAACATTCTTGTCTCAATCTCATGAAACTGCGAAAGATAATTTCCAAAATGAGGGGCTTCAATACGATTTTTGCCTAAAACAATGGGGGTATGAAAACATATCAAATAATCAACACAACCAGCATTCAAAAATTTTTCCCCCGTCTTGACGCCCCCTTCCAATAAAACACTATTAATCCCATGTTTATAAAGCATCTGTAAAAGAGCAAAGGGTTCTACACAACCATTGTTCATCTCGACCGAATAAACAGACACACCATATTGCTCCAATGCATTTTTTTTGCTTTTCTTTGAAAGATCTACATCACAAATAACCCATGTAGGGATTTTTATTGCTGTTTGGACAACTTTTGCATCAAGGGGGATAGATAAATCTGCATCCAAAATAATACGAATTGGTGAGCGCATTTCCATCCCTGGCAAGCGGCAATTGAGTTGTGGATCATCTGCGAGTATAGTTCCAATACCAACGAGGATAGCATTATTTTGAGCACGTAAAATATGCGTATGGGCATGAGAAAGTGTTCCACTAATTTTTACGCTGCCCTTCTCTTTTTTTCCAACACCATTATCTGCAGAAATTGCCATTTTAAAAGTGACCGCACAGCGTTGTATCTTTCTTATGCACCAATGCGTCCATAAGGATTCAAAAGCCTCTTCAGCTAAAATGCCCTCAACCACTTCAATACCCGCCGCTCGCAAAAGAGCAATACCATGACCATCAACACGCTTGTCACAATCAGTCAGCGCAACAACAACTCGAGAAACACCTGAATCAATAAGTGCATTCACACACGGCGAAGTTTTTCCATAATGCGCACAAGGTTCTAATGTAACATAAGCAGTAGCTCCTTGAGCCAAAGAACCTGCCATGTGTAAAGCTTGCACTTCCGCATGAGGACTCCCATGAATAGCTGTTACGCCATAGCCAACAATAAAAGCCCCTCCACCATTATCGTTTCGCACAATTAATGTACCAACTGAAGGATTCTCACCTGTAAGACCGACATGACGTTCTGCTAAACGAATAGCTGCAGCCATAAACCGTTCATCTTGCACTTTTTTATTCATCAAAACGAGATTCTGTATCCGCGATACCCTTTGACAATTCATCTATAACATCGTGAAAATCGCTTGCATTACGGAAATCTCGATACACAGAAGCAAAACGAATATAAGCAATATCATCAATTCTTTTCAATGCTTCCATCACAAGATGCCCAATTTTTTCTGAAGAAATCTCTGGTTCTCCCAAACTTTCAAGCTGGCGTACAATGCCAGAAATTGCTCGTTCAATATGATCAGGATCAATATTGCGCTTACGTACAGCCACATCAACTGATCGCATTAACTTATCACGATCGAAAGGTTCACATCGTCCACTTTTTTTAGCGACTAAAAGCTCACGCAACTGAACACGTTCAAAAGTTGTAAAGCGACCAGCACAAACAGAACAAACACGGCGGCGTCGAATCACTGCCCCCTCTTCTGCAGGACGCGAGTCTCTAACCTGTGTATCCTCATATTGACAATAAGGACAGCGCATCTCTTTTATATCCTTAACAAGCGCTGAGATAAGAGTAAAGAGGAAATTGATTCGTTATATCTTCCACCTTTTTCTTAACAGCCATTTCAACAGCATGATTATCTTCATCACTTTTTGCGTTCCGAAGACCATCAAGAACTTCTGAAATCAAATGACCAACTTGAATAAATTCTTTTTCTAAAAAACCACGCGTTGTAGCAGCAGGTGAGCCCAAACGAATTCCCGATGTTATAGATGGCGTTTCAGGGTCAAAAGGAATACCATTTTTATTGCAGGTAATATGAGCGCGTCCTAAAGCCAATTCAGCACGTTTACCTGTTAGATTTTTGGAACGTAAATCAACCAACAATAAATGATTATCTGTACCGCCAGAAACAATATTAAAACCATTATTCTGTAATGTTTTTGCTAAAGTTTTCGCATGTGTGACCACCTTGGCACTATAATTCTTGAAAGAAGGATGCAAAGCCTCCCCAAATGCAACAGCCTTTGCCGCAATCACATGCATTAAAGGCCCCCCTTGAAGACCAGGAAAAATAGCAGAATTAATTTTTTTGGATAAAGCCTCATCATTTGTCAATATCAAACCACCTCGGGGACCTCGAAGCGATTTATGTGTTGTTGTCGTTACAATATGCGCATGTGGAACAGGTGAAGGATGTACGCCACCAGCAACAAGACCAGCAATATGAGACATATCAACGAGTAAATGAGCACCGATTTCATCTGCAATTTCACGGAATCTTTCCCAATTCCAGAATCGAGAATAAGATGAGCCCCCTGCTATAATAAGTTTTGGTTTATGTTCTTTTGCAAGTCGCTCAACCTCATCCATATCAATAATCTGATCTTCTTGACGTACACCATAGGAAACAACATTAAACCATTTTCCTGACATATTAACAGGTGAACCATGCGTAAGGTGACCACCAGCATTTAAATCCAACCCCATAAATGTGTCACCAGGCTGAAGTAAAGCTAAAAAGACAGCTTGATTCATTTGGCTACCAGAATTAGGCTGTACATTTGCAAACGCAGCACCAAAAAGCTGTTTTGCCCTTTCAATGGCTAAATCTTCAACGACATCAACAAATTGACATCCGCCATAGTAGCGCTTTCTTGGATAACCTTCTGCATATTTATTGGTTAAAACAGACCCCTGTGCTTCAAGAACCGCTCTTGAAACAATATTCTCAGAAGCAATCAACTCAATTTCATGTTGTTGACGCTCAAATTCTTCCATAATTGCATCAAAGATTGCATCATCAACAGTTTGTAAATTATCATTAAAAAAGCGCTCTTGTGCGTCATTTTTTTGCTGAGTCATAAAATACGTTCCTAACATTAAAAAATAAAGTCATTAAACGATAACACAGCAAACCATGCAAACCAAACATTTTAAACTACTTACACTCAAAAATAATGATACAAATAATTATCCTGTTCCTTGTCATAGAGACAGCAAAAAACGTCTCTCATAAAAATGGTGAAAAATGAGGTTAAATTTCTTCTTTTACGCTCTTATTTGTTTACACCTTTTACAAAAAAATATTTATAATCTAAATAAATTCAATAATTTAATAATTATTATTTAAGTTGGTAATGATTTAAAATAATTTATAATATGAAAAGCTGAATATAGTAGAGAAAAGAATGGCAACCAAAGTTTTTATTGATGGTGAACATGGCACAACCGGACTACAAATACAAAAACGCTTAGAAAGGCGTACAGATTTAAAACTACTCTCTCTTTCTCATAAAGATCGCCATAATGTTCATCTACGACAAGACTATCTTAATCAAGCTGATATTGCTATTTTGTGTCTTCCAGATGATGCTGCACGCGAAACCGTTCATTGGCTTAAAAAAAATAAAAACATTAGGATTATTGATAGCTCGACAGCACACCGTGTTACACCAGACTGGGTTTACGGTTTTCCTGAAATGACAGCAGGACAAAGAAAGCGCATTCAAGCAGCACATTATGTAACCAATCCCGGATGCTATCCTACTGGTGCCATTAGTTTAATTCGCCCACTCCGTGAAGCAGGACTGCTAGACGCCGATTATCCCATCTCGATTAATGCAATCTCCGGCTATACCGGTGGTGGAAAACAGTTGATTTTACAAATGGAAAATCAATCTCAACAGAATATTAAGGAAAATTATTTTATTTATGGTCTTAATCTTGCACACAAACATGTGCCAGAAATTAAAATCTATGGACAAATCAATCAAACCCCAGTTTTTATACCAAGTGTTGGTCGTTTTCCCCAAGGAATGATTGTGAATCTTCCTCTGCATCGCCATTTATTCACAAAATCAGCAAACTGTTCTGATTTGCGCGAAATTCTCGCAAACCATTACGATGGACAAAATACCATTTTAGTTGCATCACAAGAAGAAACTGTTTCACTTGAAAGACTTAATCCAGAGTGTTTAGCCAATAAAGATGGTATGAAACTGTTCGTATTTGGCAATGATCGCGAAGGCATTTTTAATCTCAGCGCCATATTCGATAATTTAGGAAAAGGCGCATCAGCTGCAGCTATCCAGAACCTCGATTTAATGCTTTCAAGCGACTAAACCTCCCTACCCACAAACTTTTATTCAACAACGCGATATGCCCCTTTCGTTGCTCGCCAGTGCGCAACCGCAAAACATAACACAGCTAGTGCCATACTTTGATGAATGAGCCCTAAACTTATCGGAACCTCATGTAACAGTGTTAAGATACCCAAGACTGCTTGGATAATAATCATAACACAGATAAGAAATGCACGACGAGAATGGGTTGAATGTGGAGCATTTTTTTGTACATAGAAAGCATGAACAACTGAGACAATAAATAAAAAATAAGCAAAAAACCGATGAATAAATTGAACCATTAAGGAATTTTCGAATAAATTGAGCCAAACAGGACGATGCTGCAACAATCCATCAGGAATAATCTGCCCATCCATAAGCGGCCATGTATTATAGACTTTTCCTGCATGAAGCCCTGCAACCAAAGCTCCGAAATAAATCTCTATCAAAACGAGAATAACAAGCCAAGACGCAAAATATTGCACCTTTTGATTTGCTGGCTTTTCTGAGTATTCTGCAAGTCCTCGAGATAAATAAGTAACAAAAACAATAACAAAACATGCCGTTATAAGATGAAATGCCAAACGATATTGGCTCACACTTGTTAAATTACTCTGCCCAATCCCTGAAGCGACCATCCACCAACCAATAAAACCCTGAAAGGCAATAAGGACTGGTACAATGATAAGCTGGAGTAAAATATTTTTTTCAATACGTTTAGTTGCCCAAAACCAAATGAGCCCTAATAAAGCAACAAGACCAACAAGACGCCCAAGAACACGATGCGCCCATTCCCACCAAAAAATGACCTTAAAAGCACTTAAGGTCATATCACGATTAAGAAGCTTATATTGTGCTATTTGTTGATATTTTAAAAATTCCTCTTGCCATTGATCCTCACCAATCGGTGGAATAACACCGTGTATTGGCTTCCATTCCGTTATAGATAATCCTGATCCCGTCAAACGAGTAGCGCCACCCACTAAGACAATTGCCAAACAAAGCAGTAAAATAGAGTAAAGCCACACCTGTATATGTTTTCTATTTTCCTTTTGCACAGGTGTTAAAAAGTTATCGTTTAATCTCTTTACTGCCATCTCTGATTGCCCCACGCTTCTCTCCAACTAAAATGCATTTTAAAATTAACATTAAATCTTTAATTTTAGTATGTACTATAACTTCAGCAAAAAACAAGCGTACCACTATAGCATATGATACATATTTCTTTTCTCTTTTGCGAAGTTTATGATGCAACAACACGATAAACAGTCTTTGGAAAGCTGCTTACCATCCACATCATCCAATCTTGTTCATTAAGAACAGTATTACAAATATAATAGTCTGTTAGCTCTGCAAATTGTTCAAAACCATATTTTGGTTTGCTTGCCATCTCTAAAATGATAAAATCATATTCTTTTTTAAATTCTTGTAATATATGAGAAATATTATTTGAAAAATCTTGTGCAGAAACAGCACTTGTTAATCCCTGAGGAAGAATATCAACGCCCGTATCGTAATCGCGGTAAATAACATCATGCATCTGAGCATGGCCGGTTAAAACATCACTCAGTCCGCGATGTGGGCCAATGACTTTCTCTATTTGTTGACCAGAGATATCGACCAATAAAATTGTTTTGTTCTCTTTTGTGAGATGAAGTGAAAGCTTTGCCGCTGTCCGTGCAGCCTCTGGTCCAATAATTGAAATAACTGTTGAAGCATGCCATTTCAAAACATCAGATAATCCCTCTATCGTAATAAAAGCTTCAAGATTTTTTATTTCTTGAGAGACTAAAAGACTCTCATTCTTCTTGAGAGCATTTTCTTTTAATCTCACATCCTCTTCTGAAAGTTGGTCTTTTTTGCTTTTAAAGAACGGATAAAATAACATTATTCCTAGCAAAAGAGTAAGGAAGCTGGCCAATGCACCCACAAAAACATTTTTTCCATAAAGAGCCATAAAAGAAATGGGGGCTAATGTTGTTGGCATTACCACATTGATCTTTGTATTTTGTAAGAGAAGAGGGTTATCACTCAATCCCCAATATGAACCAATAACTTTTTCTCTTTGAGCAGATTTGCTCATCACTTTATTTTGTGCATCGACCGCTGCTTTTATTTTATTTTCAAACTCGTTAAATATTTCATTCAAAGATTGGGATTGATCTTTTACAAAAAAACTCACCCTTTTTTGGAGCTGTTTTTCCAACTCCGTTGCAATAATTATATCTGAATGAACTTGATAAACGATCTGTAAAATTTTATTGTTTAATTGATGAGAAACCGCTTCTAACTCCGCAGTCATTGCCTTAATTTGAGGATGTGTCCACCCCAATTGCGCCGCCATATGTGCTCTTTGCGTTTCCAAGAGATCACGTTTAGATTCCAGAGAAACAATTGCTGAATTATCTGCAATAAACGATAAAGACAGTAAAGACTGTCCATTTTCACGTATCATGTTAATCGTTGAATTCAAACTTGTTAAATGAATACGCTTTAAAGTTGCTTGCATTAATTGCATCGAAAGATCATGAAGCTCTGTTTGTTTGACACTATGCTGAATAAAAGAATCAACAGAGGACCGAAATTCCTGCACGATATTAATAATCGCAGTGTTATCATATTGTTTGTCTTCAGATTTATCATTTAACAAGAATTGTTTTTGTTTTATGATTGCTTGTGAAAATACGGAAAACCAAGTTTCCAACCCACGTTGTGCTGCTTCCTGTGTCTCAGCTTCAAAAGTAAGGTTGATAAGTTCACCATGACGCGATAAACGGATATTTTCCTGATTTTTTTTCTTATAAGAAACCCTTAAAGAAAAAGGAGAATCATTTGAAATTATAGGCTGTGAAAACAAAAAGGCGATAACATTGTCTTGCTTTTTAATTGGTAATGGCTTTCCAACAGAATCAGATAATGAAAATATTAAAGTTGCTTGGTAACCACGGGGCTGGACAAAATAATACAACCAAATCAAAGATACACATAGCATTTGTAATAGCAAAACAATCAAAATGCTTCGCCATACGGTACGTACGAATAGTCTTTTATTACATGTAAGACTCATCTTTATTTTAACCAGCAAAATACTTCTTCATATTGTTTTATTAAGAGAAAGTAGTAACTATCCTCTTAACTTGCTGTCATATTATTTTGAGATAATAAAAATATAAAATTTAAGCAAAAATGTTCAACAATAGCTTTAAAGAACTTAATTCATATTTTTTTTGAGGCTCTCTAGTTGTTTTTTTGCTTCAGAAGTAACAACCGCTCTAATGGTAATAGACCCATCATCATGCCCTTCTTGCACTATTTCCGCAGAGTTTTCATAAAACCAATCAATAAGCGACATTTCATGAGGTTGTAAAAGATATTCAATGCTTTGCACGTCTCCAAAAATTCGCTTTTCAATGGCTCTTAATAATTGATCGAGTCCATCCCCCTTAAGTGCTGATACCATGAGAGCAGGATTTAATCGCGTCTTTGCGCTTGTTTGTAAAACATTCAATGCTTGCTCATCTAACATATCAATCTTATTCCAAACTTCTATGATGTGCTCCATATCATCAATATCGATATCAAGACTTGAAAGCACTTCTAAAACATCTTGGGCATGTGCTCGATGATCAAGATCTGACATATCTCTTACATGAAGAATGAGATCCGCTTCAACCACTTCTTCAAGGGTTGCTCTAAAAGCTGCAATCAAATTCGTTGGCAAGTTAGAAATAAACCCTACAGTATCAGACAAAAGAACAGTTTTTCCATGGGGAAGAACAACTTTGCGCAAAGTCGGATCAAGCGTTGCAAATAACATATTCTTTGCTAAAACATCTGCACCGCTTAAACGGTTAAAGAGAGTTGACTTTCCTGTATTCGTATATCCTACCATTGCTACAACAGGATAAGATGTTTTTTTCCTTTTTGCTCTATGAAGTGCACGTGTTTTAATAACCGTTTGCAATTCGCGGCGAATACGAATAATTTTTTCTTGTAAAAGACGCCTATCTGCTTCAATTTGCGTTTCACCAGGTCCCCCTAGGAAGCCACGCCCCCCCCGTTGCCTTTCCAAGTGCGTCCAACTCCGCACAAGTCTCCCTTTTTGATAGGACAAACGCGCTAACTCTACTTGCAAAACTCCTTCTTTTGTTCGTGCACGATCCCCAAAAATTTCAAGAATCAAAGCTGTTCTATCGATAACTTTGCAATTCCATAATTTTTCTAAATTACGCTGCTGTACTGGCGTTAAAAAGTGATCTACAATCGCAAGCTCAATAGAATATTCATCTATATAACAGGTTAACGCATCTACTTTACCTTTTCCAAAGAGTGTCGCAGAGCGAGGCGTTGCAATATTAATCGTTTCATAATTAACAACTTCTAACCTTATAGCACGCGCTAACCCCAATGATTCTTTAACACGAGAAGATATAGAACACTCTCTCAAAGAGCTTTCACTTCTATTTTCTTGAAAAATCGGTATCAAAACAAGTGCACGCACCTGTTCTGTATTCTGCGAAAACACCCCTCCTAATCTCTCATTTTCATTTATCATAGCAATCTAAGTACTTTTAAAATGGGATAAGAGGTCTATCTTAAAATGACGTGCTTACTCAGGACTTTCACCCTCAAACATCTGTACAGGCTGTCCAGGCATAATCGTAGAAATAGCATGCTTATAAACCAATTGCGCGTGTCCATCTCGGCGCAAAAGAACACAAAAATTATCAAATGAAGTTACAATACCCGTGAGTTTAACGCCATTGACAAGAAAAATTGTAAGGGAAATTTTTTGCTTACGCACCGTATTTAAAAACACATCTTGCAGGTGTTGTGATCGCTCTGCCATTATTCTTACACCTTTATCTAGATTGCATAAAATATTCGTGCATGCATATCGACTGAAAAATATCCAATTGTCAACGTAGAAGCTTCAAAATTCAGAAACAAACAACTGAAATCAGAGAAAAAACAGCTCTTTAAGGCAATAATAAAGTACAACTTACGAAAATCTATATTAAATTAAAAATTTTTCCACGTTTACTTTTTTATGAGCTTACAATTCAAAGGCATACTTTATACATCCTAATATACATCCTAAGCTATTACAGACTATATGTGATGATGAATCTGCTTCGTTTAGAATCAATAAAAGTAAGCGGACAACAACATTTATTAACGATTATCGATATTAAAGAGAGGCATTCGCACCTTACTGTATATATAACCGCTATTAAATTATCCTTATTTCAAAGATTGCCGGCTTATAAAGCTTTTTATAAACACAAGTTGTAAACAGTGTTTTTGTTTTAGTTAGATTTAAATAATAAATTGTTTTTACTATATTTTATAATATTTTAAAACAGGATACAAGAAACTGCGTTAACTTTATCTTGATAAGTTTTTAAAATTTTTCCCTAAGCATATTCCTTTCTAAATAATTAACAGCTAGTATATAGAAATTATGTGGAAGAGGACGTATCCCTTTTCCGGCTGTAAGAGTACGAGGCGAGTATGGCACGCAGAACAAAATTGCAAACATTTGAAGTTGAAGTTGAAGAAGCCCTCACAAAAGCTATGAACTTTGATTTCGATAACACAGGATTTGAAACGATATCATCCAATAATTCTGAAAATGTTGTTAATGTCGATGATCTGATTCAAAAAATTGCAATGGCAGAAGAAGAATTTTTTGCTGAAAACGGTACATCAACTTTTGTTTCTAATATTCATGATGAAGCTGTTATTGATAAATCCGTTGTTGAACAGCTTTTTGCTCCAAAACCTTCACCTGATATTTCAGGTGGAACTGTTCATAATACATTGTTGTCTACAAAACTTCTTCCTGCAAATGATGATATAACAACCCCTGTAAATTTTGGACCATTAAAGCAGCGTTCTTCCTCTCGAGTCTACTGGTATACAACAGCGCTTAGTGCTTTATGGGCAACGGGAGGAGCTTTTATTGCGCATAAACTCGCACCTACCGGACTCAGCTCCTTATCCAATATCAGCACTTTTGTTACATCCCCAACAGGCCTCGCTGTAGCAGCCGGAACAGCAATTCCTATCCTTATATCTTGGGGCGTTGCTCAATTAACAAAACGCTCAAACGACTTGCATAATATTGCTCTTCTTATGACCAATGCTGCACAGCGCCTTAGTGAACCACAACATCTATCCGAAAAACAAGCTATTGCTATAGGGCAAACCATTCGTGAAGAAGTAGCGGCAATGAACGAAGGTATTGAGCGTACCCTCGGACGTGCTGTTGAACTTGAAGCAATCATACAAGGTGAAGTTCACAATCTAGAACAAGCCTATGCTGAGAATGAATCACGCATTCACACATTAATCAAAGAATTGAGTAATGAACGCATAGCCATTTTGAATCATGCAGATCGCGTACAATCAACAATTAAAGGAACCCAAGAACAACTGAGTGATGAATTTGGGTTGGTTACCTCTAACATTGTCACCAATGTTGAAAAGCTTGCACAAACCCTTTCTCAAACTTTACAAAAACAAGGTGAAGACCTTGTTGAAAAACTTTCCTGTGCCGGTGATGGCGTAACAAATCAACTTGTTGAAAAATTTAATAAAACAACAACACAAATTCAGCAAAAAAACACGGAATTTTTTCATGAATTAGGAAAAAACTTTGATGGCTTTGCAAAACAATTTGATCATAATGAAAAACAAATAGAAAAAACTTTTAATGAAACAGCTGAAAAAGCGGAAGCGCATGTTGCTAAAATTGCAACACATATACAAACAGTAACAGATCAAACTTTGCACGCTGTCGATGAAAAGTTTAAAGCCTTAGATAAAGCTCTTATTGATCGTAATAATCAATCTATACAGAATTTTGATGAGAAGATCTTAAAGCTCGACGACCAAGCACATAAACTCTCTTCTAAATTTGATAACGTAACCTCGCAAGCGATTGGAGCCTTTGAACAACGTTTAGCAACTGTTGATCATTCTCTTAAAAAACATAGTGATTCCATTATTGATTCCTTTATAGAACAAAGTCAGGCTTTAGAGGATAACGCTGAAAAACTTGGTAACTTCTTGGAAGCTCATGTCTTGAAAATAAATGAGAACCTCCAAGAAAAAACAGCAGACATTACCCATGTATTTACAAATGGACGTGAAGCTATTCTTTCTGCAATTGATAAAAGTAAAGAAAGTCTGAGAGAAGAAATTCAATATGTCGACAATGCCATTGTTGATATCATACAAGAACGTTCACAAGATTTTAAAGTACAACTTTCTGATCAACGAGCTCTTATGGCAGATATGCTCGATAACGAGAAGAATAAAATTGCGGATACATTAAGAAATCAAATTGATGTTTTATCCCAAAATACTTCTCATATTGAAAAAGTTTTGGCTGATAATGTTCAAGTCGTTGATAAACAAGCTGAAAATCATATTACGAACATCATTCAATGCACTGAAAAGTTACAAGATGTCATTGTACAAAGTTGTAATACAACCCAAGATGCTTTAGAAGCACAAGCGAGAAATATTGATATCCGTGCTGATGCTCTACGTGACTCTTTAGCGATTAATAGTTTTTCTCTCAATGAAGTTCTTGCCGATCAAGCACGCACACTCGAGCAACGCATGGAAACAATCCATAATCTCATTGCAAAAAGTGATATACGTGTTGATGTTGCATTGAAACAACAGATAGATTTAGTTGAGAGCGCAATTGTTGCCAACAATAAAAATATTACTGAAACGGTTCAAGATCATATCAAAAATCTTGAAAGTCAGGCCGAAACTTTAAAGAATACTCTCTCTCAATCGAGTGGTGTTTTCTTTGAAACTCTTGAGACGCGTATGGAATCATTTGATACAAATCTAGAAGTTCGTGCACACAAAATTTTTGAACGTACAACAACGCTAGAAGAAACATTATCTGAAAAAATTAGCCAAGTATGTGAAGCTATTGATGCACAAACATCTGTTATTGAGGAACGTTCTGACACTTTAAAAACATCTCTCATGCTTAATAATGAACAAAGTCAGATAATTCAACAAGCGCTGGAAAACAGTGTTGACAATATGCGTGTCACCTTAGAAGATTCTGTTAATACAGTGACAGATAACCTGCACAGTCAGATTATAAAGGCCTCTGACATTCTTTCTTCTACAAGTGAACAAATTCTTTCTTCTGTTACAAATGTTACTGCACAAGCAGAAAATATTCTTTCAGAATCAGGAAATCGCATTGTATCAAACGTTAAAAAAACAGTTTATGATACCAGTGAAAAAGTTCTGTCCGTTTTGTCTGAACAAACAGCACATACTGTCGAAGCTTTCACAACAGCCAGTCATAATGCACAAGCATTATTGAATGAAACTATTCACACATCAACAACAGCAATAGAACAAGTTCTTAATGAACGCTGTGATGTTCTTCATCACTCTATGCAAAATCTTAAAAATAATTTAGGACATCAGCTCTCTGATGTAACGAGCCGTCTGGAAGATGCAAGAAATCAAACAGCCACACAAATTTCAGAACATGTTGGAAAAATAACAGAGCTAACAAATCACTTAAATCAAGCAGCGCAAAGTACGACAGAATCAATTGATTCTTTAACACAGCATATCGGTGAACAACTCTCTCTCTCCACACAAGATGCTGAACAAAGAATTTATGCACATAATGAATCTCTAGTGAATAGCTTAACCAAAGCTAACTCTGAAACACTTCAAACAATAACGATTATGAAGGAAGAGCTTGTTAATAATGTCTCATCCATCTTAACACAGTTGAATCAATCAATTTACAATTTTCACGAAAATAGTAATGTTTTATTATCGGCTGTTCAAAATATTGATGGGCAGTTTAATGAGAGTACGAATAATTTTTTCCGCAACACGGACCAAGTAGCAGAGCGTTTGTCAGCCTCAAATCAAGCGCTCAATACTAATGTTGAAATTCTACAAGGACTTTCAAAGAATACCTTTGAACAAATTAATCATATAACGAGCAGTTTTGGTGAGCATGCAAAGACACTTTCCCAAACTATTCATGTTCTTGAACAGTCTGAAAATTCACTTAGTGCAACACTTGAAGAAAAACATAATACGCTTTCTGTATTAAGCGATGCTCTTGTTTCAAAGTCTCATGAAATTAATCAAATGATTGGGCATTATGAAAAAATCTTCAACTTAGCACTTGAACGCTCTGATAAGAATGCGCGTAACTCCACAAATTCATTCCAACAATCACTTAATAAGCTTGTTAGTGAAGCATCAACGCGTTTTTCAGAAGCAGCAGAAGATATACGTCGCTCCGCTGATGAAGTTCGTTTAGAGCTTTCAAAGATTAATAATGATATCAATGAAAATGTAAAAAAACTTCCAGAAAAAACAAAAGAAACAACGCAAACAATTCGCACAGCTTTGAATGAACAGATTACAGCGTTACAAGATTTAGTCAGTGTTATACAAAATGATCAAAAGAGCGCACAAAAACAGCTAATATCAGCATTTCCTACATCATCAATGTTTAATCAAAAAAGTGACAGTTCCACTGAGTCTGTTAAAAAGATTGTGCCACCTAAGCCTATTTTGCAACAAGATCAAAGCAAAAAAAGACCAAATAAATGGGTATCAAATCTCTTAGAAAGAGCTTCACGTGAAGAAACATTTTATGATGCTCCCCCTAGTGAGGCTGTTTTAACATCAGTGCAAACAAAACCATCTCCTGCAAACTGCTCTCTTAATTCATTAGCTGCTGGTATAGTGCAAGCGATTAATCACAATGCCATTGTTGAGCTATGGGATCATTATCAACGTGGACAAAAAAACATCGTAACAGAACGCCTTTATACCTTAAATGGACAAAAAATATTTGAAATGATTAAGAAAAAATATATGAGCGATTTTGGGTTTAAACGTTCAGTGAATCAATATGTTACAGATTTCGAAAAGCTCTTACGTGATATATCGCGCAGTTCTGGCTCTTCCAACTCAGTTCGCAAGTACTTGATATCAGATACCGGAAAAGTTTATACTATGCTTGCTCATGCAAGTGGTCGAATCCAATAACAAATAAGAAAGTGGAAAAAGATATTTTTTCCACTTTCTCTCTCTAGTCGTTTTAATGGTTCATCATAGAATGCTTTTCTTTCAACTGTAGCTTTGTACTTCAAAGGTTGGGATAATTGGCATGCGGTTTTCTTTGATATCCTAAGCAATAATCCTAAAGAAGCGTAATGGCTTATCAAACAACATATCATTCTAAGAATGATAAAGCATGTTTTCTATTTCCTTATTTTTTTCTTAACTCCTTTATTTTTCATATTTTCATAAAAACACAAAGATTTAATAAAATTATTTTATTTGCTAGCCTTTAATATTTTTTCATGCGTTATTATTAAAATGGCTCATAAGAGAGATTTCTATTCCTTTCTTACATGTTTTTATCCACATATTAAGCGCACTTGAAATATCTAAGTAAATATTTTTATTACATTAGGTGAATTTGAAATGAATGTATCTTATTGTACTCAACTTTCCCATTCAATATACGAGATGATTCATTATAAATTATAAAGCAAAGCGTTAATGGAATGGACTTTATGTATAGAGTGCGCAATTACAGCTGTTTTAGTGACATATTCATTGCTTAAAATAACATATTTGTCATTCTCAATGTTCCAAACTCCTTTTAAATAGCTGAATAAACAATTTATAACTGTCAAATTGTTGTTTAATTTTTTTCTACCTCCGTATAAAACTTTAAATAAAATATATATTTTATAAAAAACGAATGAAATGAATAAGAAAATTTCTTCTGTTCTTTCCTTATTTTCTAAGCATTGCAAAAAAAATAATGACTTGGTAATATAGTCGTTAGAAAATATTTTATTCTTTTGTAAACTAATCAATTTTTATGCATTTTATTAAGGAAAGAAAAACAAACGTGCGACTAACCATGAAATTATTCATGCGCACAAACAAAAAGAATTACCAAACTGGTTTTATGATCCAGAAGAATTTGCTCATGCTCACGCATTTTGATATTCAGAGAAATGAGGATCTATTAGTGGACAAAACCTTAACGTAGATAGAACACTCATATAAATACACACTAACTTGGATATCATAAAAATGTCTAGAGAACGAAATAGTGATTTAAGGTCACCAAAAGCTGAACTTGACAGTGCCGCGCTTTTTTATCACCAATACCCTAAACCTGGAAAATTGGAAATACAAGCAACAAAACCTCTTGATAATCAACGTGATTTAGCTCTTGCTTATTCTCCAGGTGTTGCAGCACCATGTCTTGCAATTCATGAAGATCCTAATCTTGCTGCTCTATATACCTCCCGTTCTAATTTAGTTGCCGTTATATCAAATGGAACTGCTGTTCTTGGTTTAGGAAATATTGGCCCACTTGCTTCAAAACCAGTTATGGAAGGCAAAGCTGTTTTATTCAAAAAATTTGCGAATATTGATGTTTTTGATATTGAAATTGATGCATCCAATGTAGAACAAATGGTACAAACGGTATCGACCTTAGAACCTACATTTGGTGGTATTAACCTTGAAGACATTAAGGCCCCTGAATGTTTTGAAATCGAAGAAAA
Organism: Bartonella sp. AD328YNZD; assembly: GCF_042196425.1. Classification (NCBI taxonomy): domain Bacteria; kingdom Pseudomonadati; phylum Pseudomonadota; class Alphaproteobacteria; order Hyphomicrobiales; family Bartonellaceae; genus Bartonella; species Bartonella sp. AD328YNZD. The sequence continues at coordinate 17,353 of NZ_JBHIQG010000007.1, forward strand.
GCTGCGTGCTAAGATGAATATTCCAGTTTTTCATGATGACCAACATGGAACTGCCATTATTGTTTCTGCTGCTGTATTAAATGCCTTAAATCTTTCAGGAAAAAAAATTGAAAATGCAAAAATAGTTACCTCAGGTGCAGGTGCTGCTGCCCTCGCTTGCCTTAATCTTTTGGTTCGTCTTGGGGCAAAAGTTGAAAATATTTGGCTTAGTGACTTGGAAGGCGTTGTTTATGAAGGTCGCAAGACCCTTATGGATCGTTGGAAAGTTAATTACGCACAAAAAACTGACGCACGAACTCTATCTGATATTATTGATAATGCAGATATTTTTCTAGGTTTATCTGCGGGTGGTGTTTTAAAGCCTGAACATCTTAAAAGAATGGCTCCAAACCCATTAATTTTAGCGCTGGCTAATCCAGTACCAGAAATTATGCCTGAAGAAGCACAGTCTATACGACCAGATGCAATGATCTGCACAGGACGCTCTGATTATCCCAATCAAGTTAATAATGTACTTTGTTTTCCCTATATCTTCCGTGGTGCATTAGACGTAGGTGCTACGGCAATTAATGAAGAAATGAAAATGGCCGCTGTTCATGCGATTGCTGCTCTTGCACGTGAAGAAACTTCAGATGTTGTAGCACGTGCATACTCAAAAGAACCTCCCAGTTTTGGTCCAGACTATTTGATTCCCTCTCCTTTTGATCCACGTTTAATACTGCGTATTGCTCCCGCTGTTGCTAAAGCAGCAATGGCAACAGGTGTCGCCATTCGTCCCATTGAAGATATGGAAGCCTACTATGATATCCTCAATCGATTTGTCTTTCTTTCTGGTTTAACGATGAAACCTGTTTTTGCAGCAGCAAAAACAGCAAAACGTAAACGCGTCATTTATGCGAATGGTGAAGATGAACGCGTCCTTCGAGCAGCACAAGTTGTCATTGAAGAACAAACAGCAACACCGCTCCTTATCGGCCGTCCACATGTCGTAGAAGCTAGATTAAAACGCTTTGGTTTAAGAATTCGTCCTGGTATAGATTTTGAATTAACAAACCCTGAAGATGACCCACGTTTTCGTGATTATGTTAATTTATTTTTTCATTATACAGGAAGACGTGGCGTTACGCCTGAAATGGCAAAAACAATAGTAAGAACATCAACAACGGCTATTGCTGCCCTCGCCGTTATGCGAGAAGAAGCAGATGCAATGATTTGTGGCTTAGAGGGACGTTTTGAACGTCAACTTGAATTGATTGAACAAATTATCGGACTTGATCCTAATGTTCACCGTTTTTCTGCTATGAGTTTACTTATCTCTCAACAGCGTACTCTTTTTCTCACAGATACTTACGTCAATGAAAATCCTTCTGCAGAAGAAATCGCTGAAATGACTGTATTGGCCGCTAAAGAAGTTGAAGCATTTGGAATAACACCAAAAGCAGCCTTATTATCACACTCAAACTTTGGTTCTAAAAACACAGAAAGTGCGCGTAAAATGCGACGTGCAACAGAAATTCTTGCCCAATTACACCCTGATTTAGAAGCAGATGGTGAAATGCACGGTGATGCTGCCCTTTCTAAAGTTTTTCGTGATCGTGTTTTTCCTGATTCTCGTCTTAAAAGTGAAGCCAATCTGCTTATTTTTCCAACACTTGATTCAGCCAATATCACGCTCAACACTGTTAGAAGCCTTACAAATGCACTTCATGTTGGTCCTATCTTGATCGGGGCAGCACGTCCCGCGCATATCTTAACACCTTCGGTAACTTCACGGGGAGTTGTTAATATAACAGCCCTTGCCGTCCTTGCGGCAAATAGAAAAAATAGTCTCGTAAAATAAATGTGCAATAAAATTTCAAAGTTTTTTAAATATTGAGGTATAGTACTTCATATACTGTAAACCTCTTTTCTCTATAGAAAAGACAGCTATATTCTGGATTAATTCTTTTTTTTAAAGAGAAAAAAGGCTAGAAGAATAGTATTAAATATATTTTGAATTTACTAACTCTATAATAAGGAATCCGTACATTGCCTTCCACGTTTGATAAAGTTGCTGATATTATTGCAGAAATCAGTGAAATTGATCGCAATACAATTACGCCTGAAAGTCATACAATTGACGATTTGGGAATCGATAGTCTTGATTTTCTTGATATTGTTTTCGCTATTGATAAAGCTTTCGGAATAAAGGTTCCACTAGAACAATGGACGCAAGAAGTCAATGAAGGCACAGTTGCAACGGAAGAGTACTTTGTTCTTAAAAATCTTTGTGCAAAAATTGATGATCTCGTTGCCTTAAAACAGGCGGAGTAATTTTTTTCACCATGCATGATCAATCTGTATTCATCACTGGTATCGGCCTCATAAGCTCTCTGGGAGAAGGAACTGATCAACATTGGAATCTCTTAAATGATCAAGCCCGTACACCAAATCTAGATTGTACAACTTTTTCGCCCTACACGGTTCATAAAGCGCCCGAAATTGATTGGGGTTCACAGATTCCTAAAAAAAGCGATCAACGACAAATGGGAACATGGCAGCGTCTTGGTACCTATGCGGCTGGTCTTGCTCTTGATGATGCCGGCATGAAAAATAATGAACAACTCACTTCAACAATGGATATGATCGTAGCGGCAAGTGGAGGAGAGCGTGATATTACTGTTGATACACAAATTCTTTCTAAAGCGCGCACAATCGCCGATCATGCTTCTATGTTAAATGTTGCTCTTTCAACCGAACTTCGTCCAACATTATTTTTAGCACAACTTTCAAACCTTCTGGCAGGAAACATTTCAATCGTTCATAAAGTCACTGGATCTTCTCGTACATTTATGGGAGAAGAAGGCAGTGGGCTTTCTGCACTTCAAATTGCTGTAGCCCGTATTAAATCAGGACAAAGCACCCATGCTCTTGTAGGAAGTTCTTATAATGCACAAAGTTATGATATGTTGTTGGCGCATGAACTTGGTGGTCTTTTAACCCATAATGGATGGAGCCCAGTGTGGAATCGTGAAATTCACCCCGGCGGCGGTATTATAACCGGTTCTGGTGGTATCTTTCTAGTTCTTGAAAGTGGAGAGCATGCGAAAAAACGTAACGCGCGTGCTTATGCTGAAATTAGTCAAATTGTTACAGACCAAACAGATAGAACCAAAACTTCACTGAGAGAGTCAATTGCAACAATGTTGAAAACTGTGGGCGCTAAATCTGCCTTAGTCATTTCAGCAGCCTCAGGTGCTCACGAAGCAACAAAAGCAGAACAATATGCTCTTGACGATGCTGATCTATCTTATCGCGGTATTACAACATTATTTGGTTATATGCGGGAAGCACAATTTCCTCTAGCGCTTGCTCTGGCAGCACTTGCAATTGAAAAAAAACACTGTTTTCCAGCATTAAGTCCTCATGAAAAACCTTTTCCTAAAGAAGTGCGTGAAATATTTATTACAACTATTGGTATAAAAAGAGCTGAAGGTATCGTGCGTCTTACAGCTGTTTGAAGGGGAATTTCTATCGTGAAATATCATGATCATTTTGGACGTCCACTTGTAGCAATAACTGGTGTAGGCGTTGTCACATCACTAGGACGAGGAAAACATGAAAATTGGCAAAAATTAACAAGCGGTGTAAGCGGAATCCACAAAATAACACGTTTTCCCATTGAGGGATTAAACACATATATTGCTGGAACGATTGATTTCCTCAAAGAAAGTACGTTTGGTGCTTCAGCTCTTTCTGAAAAGCTTGCACATCTTGCTGCTGAAGAAGCGTTAGAACAAGCAGCTGTTGATAAAACAAATTTTAATGGACCACTTTTTCTAGCTGCTCCTCCTGTTGAACTTGAATGGAAAGCACGTTTTAGTCTTGATCAAGAGGAAAAATTCAATAATGAGCCTTCTTATGCAGATCTTCTTAAAGTCTGTAAGCATAAACTCCATGAGGCACTTTTTGAAACCACACAATTTGGTGCAATTGCAGAAAAACTTCAAAAAACATTTGGCACAAAAGGACTTCCTGTTACACTTTCCACTGCCTGTGCATCTGGTGCAACAGCAATTCAATTAGGTGTTGAGTCTATTAGACGGAGAGAGACAAATAGAGCGCTCATAATTGCGACAGATGGATCAGTTTCAGCAGAATCTCTTATTCGTTTTTCGTTACTATCTGCTCTTTCAACTCAAAATGAGCCTCCAGAAAAAGCAGCAAAGCCCTTTAGCCGTGATAGAGATGGTTTTGTTATGGCAGAAGGATCAGGCGCTCTTGTTCTTGAATCTCTTCAAAGCGCATTAAACCGTAATGCTACAGTTTTAGGAATTTTAGCTGGCTGTGGAGAAACCGCCGATGACTTTCACCGTACACGTTCAAAACCCGATGCATCACCAGCAATTGAATCCGTTCGTAAAGCCTTAGACGATGCACAAATAACCATCAATGAAATTGACTATATTAATGCCCACGGAACTTCAACACCTGAAAATGAAAAAATGGAATATCTTGCATTATCAACTGTCTTTAGTGATCTGTTAGAGCATATTCCAGTCTCTTCTAATAAATCAATGATTGGGCATACATTAACTGCTGCTGGTGCAATAGAAGCCGTTTTTTCTCTTTTAACCATTCAATCAGGGGTACTTCCACCGACAATAAATTACGATAATCCTGACCCTTCCATCCCTTTAGATGTTGTTCCTCATCATAGCCGTAAAGCCTGTGTTAATGCGGTTTTGTCAAACTCTTTTGGATTTGGTGGTCAAAATATGAGTCTTGTTATCACAGCCTATAAAGGATAATCCTTTATATAATAAAAATTTTGTAACGCTAACCTAATAACGTCTTTTAAGGGGGCTGATAATGCGTGCACTGCAACTCTTTAATGAACGTCGACTTGAAATCACCAATATTCCCTCGCCATCTTCACCTAGTCTAGGTGAAGTAACTGTGCGGATAAAAGCCGTTGCCCTTAATCATATTGATGTATGGGGATGGCGTGGCATGGCCTTTGCGAAAAGAAAAATGCCTCTCATCATTGGTGCAGAAGCCTCTGGCGAGGTTATACAAATAGGAGATGGCGTTGAACATCTCCAACTTGGACAGATTGTCTCAATTTATGGTGCACAAACCTGCGGAGTATGCAAAGCTTGTCATGAAGGACGGGATAATCTTTGCAGTAATGTAAAGGGAGTCTACGGTTTTCATCTTGATGGATTTGCGTGTGAGTTTGTTAATCTGCCAGCACGTTTATTGGTTCCAGCACCACCCCAATGTAATGAATTGCAAGCAGCTGTTGCTCCAATTACTTTTGGTACTGTAGAACATATGCTTTTCGATAACGCAAAACTACAAGAAGGAGAAACAATCCTGATACAAGCAGGTGGTTCCGGTATTGGCTCTGCAGCTATTCAACTTGCAAAACACATGGGCTGTACAGTTATCACCACCGTAGGTTCAGATGAAAAAATTGCAAAAGCACACGCTCTTGGAGCAGATCATGTGATTAATTATCGTAAAGATCGTTTTGAAGGTGTGGTGCGGAAATTAACCCAAAAAAAAGGTGTTGACGTTGTTTTTGAACATGTTGGTGTCGATACATGGAACGGTTCTCTGTTATGTATGAAAAAAGGAGCACGCTTAGTGACTTGCGGTTCTACCTCTGGTGTTTCAGCACCAATAAATCTCATGCAATTATTCCAGCAACAGCTTAAGATATTCGGTTCATTTGGCTGCCGTATGGAAAATATGAAAAATGCCATGCAAAAAATGGCACAAAAAGCTGTACATCCTGTCATTGATACAATTGTTGGACTGGATGAAATTGATACAGCTTTAAAACGAATGGAAAGTCGTGATGTTTTTGGTAAAATTATCCTTAAAATCGATTAAATCATGATGAAGCTTTCTCTTAAAAATCTCATATATCATATTAAAATTATAGCTAAAAAAATATCCTATTTGTTATGGGCATATCTACTCTTTGGTTCTTTATTTATTCTAAAGTGTTTTCCAGCCAAAATGGGAATTTCTTTTTTTGCTTGGTTAGCAAAAAAAATTGGTCCCCTTATCCATCGTCATCAAATCACACTTGCAAACCTTAGGAGTGCATATCCAGAAAAAACAGAGCAAGAACTCCGTGCGATTGCAATAGAAATGTGGGAAAATATAGGACGTTTCCTCGCTGAATATATTTTTCTTGATAAAATTTTTGATTTTGATCCTCATGCAGACAAGCCAGGTTTCATTGAGGTTAAAGGCATTGAAATATTTGAGCGATTAAAAAATGAAAAAAAACCACATATTTTTTTCACCGCACATACTGGCAATTTTGAACTTCTGCCTATTTGTGCACAAAGTTTTGATCTTAATGTTACGGTATTATTTAGACCACCCAATAATCCCTATGTTGCCAAACGAATCCTTAAAGCACGACAAACTTCTATGGGACATCTTGTTCCCTCCAAGGCCGGTGCCGCATGGGCATTAGCAGCCAAATTAGAAGAAGGTGAAAATGTTGGTATGCTCGTTGATCAAAAATTTCGCCGCGGTATCATGGGAACATTTTTTAACAGACCTCTTAAAACAAACCCCTTAATTATAAAACTTGCTCGACAATATGACTGTGATATTTATCCAGCACGTTGTATTCGTCTACCTGGAGGACGTCATCGTTTAGAGTTATATGAACATGTAGAACTTCCACGTGATGAAAAAAATGATATCGATATAGCGGCTTCTACGCAAAAATTAAATGATATTGTTGAAACTTGGGTCCGTGAATATCCTGGACAATGGATGTGGTTACATAGACGTTGGGACATCTAACATAAGCTCTATTGCTTACAAAGGAAGTGCAAAATGTTAGCCTCAAAAGATATCAAAGATCTCACCGCAATTATCACTGCATTACGCAATCCTGATAGTGGTTGTATATGGCATAAAAAACAAACTTTTGAATCTCTCATACCCTATATGCTTGAAGAAGTTTACGAAGTCATCAATGCCATTGAACAAAAAAACCGAAGGAATCTCTGTGAAGAACTTGGTGATCTTCTTTTACAAGTTGTCTATCATGCTACTATTGCACAGGAAGAAGGCAGTTTTACTTTTGAAGATGTTGTTTATGCAATTACGGAAAAAATGATTCGGCGCCATCCTCATGTTTTTGGAAATGCTGTGCAAAAAGAACGGGGGATTATAAAAGAGGAGTGGGAATATATAAAAATCAGAGAACAGGCTGAACAAAAAAGAATGTGCGAAGAAAAAAACAACAATTCCTCCACAAGCATACTCGCAACAGTAAAACAAATCCAGCCAGCAAACCAAGAGGCACTTGCTTTACAAGAAGCAGCAGCTAAAGTAGGCTTTGATTGGCAAAAAAGTGATAAAGTTTTTGAAAAAATAGAAGAAGAACTGGAAGAGCTCAAAGAAGCCATCAAAAATAAACAAAACTCAGAGATAGAAGCAGAGTTTGGAGATCTCTACTTTATACTCCTTAATCTCGCGCGCCACTTAGCGATTGATTCACAAAAAGCATTAAAAAAAACGAATATAAAATTTCGAAATCGTTTCGCCTATATTGAAGAAAAGCTATCCACTCAATCTAAAACACTTACTGACGCATCCTTGAATGAAATGGAAGCACTTTGGAAGCAAGCTAAAAATGAACGATAAAAAATAGTAGATTTCTTCTACCTAAAAGAACAAGCGCCTCTAAAATTACTAAATTATAATTTAGCTTAGTTCAATTTGTTTTATATTGATCCTGCGTAGCAGGACGAAGTTCCACCGATTCTCCACACCCGCATGCTGAAACTTGATTAGGATTTTTAAAGACAAAACCAGACCGCAGCGTTGTCACTTCATAATCCATCTGCGTCCCTAATAAAAATAATACCGCATCATGTGCTACAAAAACACGGGCACCATTCACTTCAACAACATCCGCATCTATCCCCTTTTCTTTGACAAGAGTAATTGTATACTCCATCCCTGCACAACCACCTTTTTTGATACCAACAAGAATACCCTGTGCATCTTTTTCATCCATAATCGCTTTAACACGATCCACTGCTGCTTGCGTCAAATTTATTACCGAAAAACGGCTCATCCTTTACTCTTTTCTTAGTCCAATAGACACTTTGAAAGTTTTTCCTCTATAATATTTTATCTGATATTTTAGAAAAAAAACGAAATATAAATTAAAGCATTCTGATCTTGTTTATTTGGATAAAAATACATACCCGTAAAATGAGATTTGTGATTATACAATCCAGAACTTACAATTTTTTATCCACATAAAATGAAAATACCTCGTCTATAAAACTCTAAAAAAACGAAAACTTTTCAAAACCATACATTCACTCCTCTTCTTTTGAAAATCTTTATCTTTTTAGAAAAGTAACGATTAGGTAAGAAAAAATATACCTTCCGCACTCATTTGCTCCAATTCATACCCCTAAAGTCACCAATCTTACCCCCTCCTCACAATCTCAAAAGTAATTAAATGCATACATCTATTAACTATAGAGCTAAAAATTTAATGATCACAAAGAATTTTACAAATTCGTTATTTATCTTGAATTAACAACAAAATATTGATGTCCAAAATTTTTACTTTCAAAAGCTCTAAGTGCAAGAGCATTTTAGATTTTATTCTGTTTATTTTTTCTCTTGCCTTTAAAGAAACAGTCATTTAATCGTTTTACACGAACTCGGAGCGTAGCGCAGCTTGGTAGCGCACTTGACTGGGGGTCAAGGGGTCGTGGGTTCAAATCCCGCCGCTCCGACCATTTTTAAAATGCTATAAAATAAGCTTACTTAAAAAGTGGATTATTACGCATTTTAATTGCACACACATGAACTTTTTCTTCAACGTAAAATAATGTGCAGTGATATTTTATCATAAATTTGAGATAAGCTGTTTTATTAAAATGCGCTTCGTTCTTAGGAAAACACATACGAAACGCGAGACCTTTTGCCTCGCGTTTTTTATTCTTCAGAAAAATTTATAATTATCCGATCTCATATTTTCTAAATTTTCTTTACACAATAACGTCGCTGTTATCATTTTTTGTAATGGATGGTGACATCTGTACGGTTATCTTTTTTGGTTTTAATTCAGCTGGCATTTCCCTTTTAAGCTGAATATGAAGAAGCCCATCTCCAAGTTCTGCCCCAATAACCTTAACATGATCAGCCAAATGAAAACGCCGTTCAAAAGCACGCGAAGCAATACCTCGATAAAGAAACTCTCGTTCTTCAGCATCATTTTCAGGCTTTCTGTCTCCTTTAACGATCAGCTGGTTACAATGTGTTTCAATATCAATTTCATCTTGAGAAAAACCAGCAACAGCCATAGAAATTCTATAAGAATCTTCAGTTAAACGTTCAATATTATAAGGGGGATAAGAAGAAACTTCATCTGGTTGGGTTCTAGAATCAAACCAATTAAAAAGATGATCAAAACCTACTGTGGAACGATAAAATGGTGAAAAGTCTACTTGACGCATAATATTGCCCTCCTCTAGAGCGACTATAATTTATAATTGATTCACAAAGTTCCCAAATGGCAAACTTACTTGTGAACCTGCGGCCCCATCATGGCAACCACACTATATTATCTAGTAATCGTTTTTCTTTATTTCAACTCTTTGGGACCTAAATTGATAAAAACTATCTAAAAAGCAATATACCCCTTTTTAAATCCTCTTTCTTCATTACATAAATGTCAAAGCACTAAGCGACAAATACACTGTAAAGGATTTCAATTGGAAACACCTCTTTATCCCATAGACTGGGGTTCCACTTCTCTTAATATCCATCATGATACTCTTAAAATAGCAATAGATCATGAAATTCGTTTTGCTATAACATATCCTGAGGTGGAAAAATCTAAGGGAACAATTGTTATTCTCAAAAGCTACGCAAATACTTTAGAAAAATATTTTTTATTAATAAATGAAATTTCTAAACGCGGTTTTCATACAGCAATATTTGACTGCTTTGATCAAGAAAAAACATCCTTCAAGATAAGAAAACAAAGCCGACATCATTGTTTTGATATAAATAATGATATTAATGACTTATATAAATTTTTTAAAAATATTGTTTATCCTAATTGTCCGCCGCCTTACTCTATGCTCGCCTATGGCATAGGTGGATTGATAGCACTTAGCGGATTAGATCTCATTAATCATCAGTTTAATAGATTACTCTGTGTTTCTCCCCTTTTTGCTCCATTCGGAAATAAAACGAATAGTTTTCAACATAAATTAACACAATTTCTTTCTGATATAGGTCTTGGCTTTATACCAGTGAAAAATGGGAAAAAATTAAACAAGACAAAACAAAAAAATATACAATTGGGACACATACATAAAGTGCCGCTCCCTTCCATTAAGCCCCCAACATCCCAATGGATGGCTTCAGTATTTAATACGATTGATTCTATGAAGAGAAATGTACTTCATGGAAATTTACGAATCCCAACACTCTTTATTCTTGCCAATCAAAACAATATTGCAAACAACATTGAAGTGCGGCAATTATGCCAACACACACGTCTAACAGAAAGTATTACTATTACAGGCGCTGAACTGGATACAATTATGGTTAACGAAGATTATAAAAAACAATTTTTGGCTGCATTTGATGCCTTTATTCCCGATAATGTATCTGTAAAATAACTAAACCTTAATTTCCACTCCGCCCCATCAAAAAAGAAAATTTCTACGAGCATTGGATCTACAAACACTTTTAAATATAATAGATTTTTCTTTCCAACCACTCATATGATTTGTTTTCTAGCCTTTACAGGAAAACCATGACCTAAATATTCACCACGCATTCTAATAAAAAACTAATATACAAAGTATATCATTACATTAAAAAATATTATTTTACATCATAAAAAATAACTTAATAAAAAAACTATTTATATAAATAATAAATCTATCTTAATATAACATGATACATATTTACAAATAAAGCATCAAAATACTATTTTTTATTTGTTATAATAATACTCATTTAATATTATATCTAGAAAAATAATACTTTTCATCTATTTAAGGAAAAACTGAAAATAAAGCGCATTTATAATATTTATTACAAATCTCTATAAAAACAAATAACTATAAAATTTCTATTTCTTAGGAGAACTTTTTAAAAACAATAAATTAACATAATATTCTTTTAATTTCTCGATATAGGAAGTCCCTACAATAATGGTTTTCATAATTTTTTTAATGGAATTCTGATAATAATCAGCAAATTTAAAAGAAAAGATAGCAATGAATCATCCTAGAAGTTTTAGAGCCCCCCTTCTTTTTTCAAAATCACATATATTTCGAATTTAACCAACTCACAACGAATATGCTGTATTGTAAATCAGAATGTAAGAATTAACCATTTTGCCATTCATTTCAATTATGAGCATTTTACCATCTTTTTTCTAAATACTCTATATTGTATAATTGATGCGGCAAAACTCTGACAAATGGAGCCATTGGAACATAATCATGAAACGAATCCTGCTCGCAGAAGATGATAACGATATGCGTCGCTTTCTCGTAAAAGCCTTAGAACGTGCAGGCTACGAAGTCGCCGATTTCGATAATGGTATTAGCGCATATGAACGTTTACAAGAAGAGCCATTTTCCCTTCTCCTGACTGATATTGTGATGCCAGAGATGGACGGAATCGAACTTGCACGACGTGCTACTGAAATTGACCCTGATTTACGAGTAATGTTCATTACAGGCTTTGCAGCGGTAGCACTCAATTCAAATAGTGATGCCCCTCCTGATGCAAAGGTTCTCTCTAAGCCATTTCACTTACGTGAACTCGTCAATGAAGTTGAAAAGATCCTTATCGCTGCTTAAAAAGTATTTTTTAAAGTTATTTGCATCTGTTGAAAGAGAAAATAAAATTAGGCATTGACGTTTGGCATTCTATATGGTGTATGCAACATCAATGAATGGGCGTGTAGCTCAGCGGGAGAGCACTACGTTGACATCGTAGGGGTCACAGGTTCAATCCCTGTCACGCCCACCATT
>NZ_JBHIQG010000008.1:0-26254 GCF_042196425.1 Bartonella sp. AD328YNZD
ATATATGTTTTTTCCGTTGTTGAGAGGGAGAATCGAATATCTGAAGATCTGATTTTGGCATCATTTTTTTCAAAGTTAACTTTATGGTTTTTGTTGTCATTCAAAATTTTACTACTTGTTTCTTTCTGATCCGTTAAAACTGCATCATAAAAGATGCAGTAAATAATAAGCATTCAGCCTATTTAGCAATAATAGACGAGAAAAGGGAGAAAGGCTGTTTTTAAAATTTCTTGCTATTTTAAGCTTATAGTTTGATAAAATTTAATTGATGACTTTTTTATTTTAAAAGTTTCTTTTTTCTAATTTGTTTTATTATGTCATTTATGTCTTATCATCGTTTATGATGAGAGTTGGTTCGTGTGACCTTACACGTGTGATATTTTGTATTATGTGATGAATATTTTTAAAAAAGGTTTGTTTGTCGAGTCTCGTAAAGTAGATCAGTGGTGAGCAGCGGCTTTCGTGTTAACCAATCGCGTCAATGAGAATGAAGCCGATGAGAAAGGCTTTAAGTCTCGTTTCTCTCATATGTTGTGATGGGGAATACATATTAAGGAGACTGCGATTGATTGCAGATAAAAGAAATCATTGCGAGAAAGCAGGTATATTTGTTTCAAAATTTCTAATGCTTTTGATGGATAAAGGTACAATTTTGTTGTCGTAATATGTCAATCTTTTAGATTCTCAAGCTAAGAACTATCCATATATTTCCTTTGTCCTTCACAAAGGTAAGGCCTATAATGCAAAGGAAAGACAGTCTTGTAAGGATATGAAAACACAAAGCCAATAATGTTTTGTTGTTTTTTGGTAGAAGTATTGGATAAAAGTTAGAACATCTTTCCAGTCTATGTTCGGTCTATTCATGACTTTATCGTATTATTTTTCTCATAAAACTTTTTCTTTAGCGATCCCCAATGCAGCAATATGTTTGAGATAAAAATTAAGGCGCTTTAATGCTCTTTCTACTGTTACAGCTTTTGTATGCTAGATGAGGAGAGCCCTATTGCATTATCCATTTGCGTAATCTCTGAAATCGGTTTACAGCCTTATTGGAAAAAAATATGAAGTTATCAAGGGAAAATCAGTCCAGATGACTGTCTTTTTTAAATTTGGCTTTGCTACTTTCAAAAGTGTCCAGAGCAATATCTCTTAAATCATGAAAATAACAGCTTCAGGCTTTTGTTGTTCTTTGAATAGGATATCAGATCCCACAGGTAAAATAAAATGCTGGAATGTCCTTGTTTTACTAATTTATGCGCTTCTTTTAAAGAAATATCTCTCAACGCTTCTCATATTCATTTTCATGATGGCTCTCATGAATGGTATCATGCAAGTTTCGTTGAGCGCTATCATTCTTTATGCCTAATAAAAGAGAATCCGACACCATCAGTTATATTGACAAGCTTTCAGTTTTGTACAGCCTTGGCTATTTGAGAGCGTTTATGAGAGTTTGTTCTTAACTCGTTTTATTTCACATGAACACTTCCTGCTTGTGACATGTAAGAAACACGCTTTTGATTGATTCACTATAAATAGACTTGAGAGAATCTTACGGTATTAGGATTTTTTACTCAATGTGCAAAATAATTAATTGTTATAAATCAATATGTTGTAGTTAATCATAGATTATGGCTTACGGTTTTTTTATAAAATACTCTGCATGCCTTTTATTCGGAATATGGGTTTTTCTTAGTGGTTTTACTGTCGTTTTAGGTGTCTGTGGCGTACGAATGAGCTCGTATTGGTAAAGGAAGAGAAAAAGAAGGTGGAGCAGTGATAAAAAGTGAGGTGAAAATAATTTTATTTGATCATCATATGCATTTTTATGGCTTCGGGTGTGCATGCTTGTTGTATATTAAGGAGCAAAGCTTGCTTGTAGAGTTTTATGAAGAGGCAAGCCAAGGGAAAGGCGCAAGACAAAGATTATTGACAGATTGTTTGTTAAAAATCGATGTGTATTTAAGAATTTTTGTCTTTTAAGGCGAGGAGGAAGTGTGCATACCCTCTGTTTAAAGATGCGCTAAACGATAAAGATGCAGCGAGCGTGATCCGTGATGACAATAGGCAAGAAGAGGCAGAGAGGCTGTTTTTAAAATTGTTTGCATGGCTTCAACAGCTGATTTTTCTATAGTTGGAGGAGAAATGGGAATGTGATAGGCTTTTATGCCATATTCATTTGCGACCGTTTTAATGCTAGAAAAGTCAGGTTGATGGAGCTCTTCGTGATCGGGGCGGTTACAGATAATTGTTTTAAAACCAGCTTGTGCCAATGCTTTGATATTTTCTATGCTAATTTGTGCACTGATAAAAATATCAGGTTCAATTTGTTGTAAATTCATTTTTGTTTATTCCCAATTGCACGATCTTCACGATACCCTCTGGTCTGTTATATAGAAAGAAGATAATGAAGGTAAGTTTTTCAGTGGCATCTTAACAAAAATATTCTTTTTGTCGAGAAGATCTATTTGGGAAAAACGAGCTTTAAGATGCAAAATATCTCATTCCGCAACATGTTCGTTATGCGATCTTATAAAAGACGGATGTTTGGTCTTTATGGATAATCTATAGTGTTTACTCAGCATAGACATTTCATTGTGTTGTTTGTTTACACGCTTGCTAGAGGTATCCTTATTTCTCTTAAGCCCATTTTACTCTGTCGAGCGTCAAAGAGTATAAAATTCACGGATCACCACTCTCTTTACGCTTATGAAGAAGGAAGTCGGTACCATTGTTATATTTGCCAACCCCCAATATTGTAATAGTTCTTGGTACTTGAGATTCTGCATAAGAAGCATTTTAAATCCTTTCTTGTACAGTTTTACTCACACGCCAGCCCTGCTTGTACGTACAAGAGATATGATTTTGATTAATTTAATATAAGAGGTATGAAATGAGAGAATCTTCCTGATTTCGGCTCTCTCATTCAACGTGCGAAACAATGAATTCTCCTTATAGTTTGTTGTATATTCAGAGTGGAGCTTGTTTGTAGAGTTGCATTAAGTGGATTGCATGAAAGGAGAAGCCCAAAAGGCCGGCGCAAAATAAGAAGCTGGATCATTTACAGAGCATTGTTTACAGATCGACATGGATTTAAAAATCTTTGTTTTAGGGTGGGGAAGAAGAGCGTGTTTCGTGTTTAAATTTTTCTTATCCTCAAGAATATTATTTTTATAATATTTCGCTCAATGCTAAAAGTTAAAAGAATATTATAAAGATAAAATTGGGTGGTGTCGTTTTTATCCTAAAAATGGGAGAAGTAGTTGTTTTTCATGTGTTGAATGCTTGCTTCTTTTGTTATTTTCAGTATTATCGTAAAAACGATAATACTGAAAGGCGTAATGGATGATCATTGGACTTTTGAATCAAAAGGGAGGTGTCGGAAAAACGACGTTGAGTGTTAATCTTGCCGCCAGTTTTGCACGTACTGGTGCACGTGTATTGCTTATTGATGTTGATCCACAGGGAAGCGCATTGGATTGGGCTGCTGCACGTGAAGATGCACCTTTGTTTTCGGTTATTGGTTTACCGCGTGCAACGGTTCACAAAGAGATTACACAGATTGGGCATGGTTATGATCATATTATTATCGATGGCCCTCCGCGTGTAACTGATCTTGCTCGTAGTGCTCTTATGGCTTCGGATTTGGTGCTTATCCCTGTTTTGCCTAGTCCCTATGATATTTGGGCAGCGGATGGAATTGTAAAGCTGATTGATGAAGCACGTGTTTATAAAGAAAATCTTAAATCTGCTTTTGTCATTAATCGTAAAATCGTCAATACAGCGATAGGGCGTGATGTGAACGAAGCTCTTGGCATATACCACGTGCATGTTCTTTCTTCTAGCGTTGCGCAGCGCGTGATTTTTGCAGAAGCAGCAGCACAGGGGAAGGCGGTTTATGAAGTTGATGAGCAAGGACCAGCAGCAGCAGAGATTGAAGCGGTTGCAGCGGAAATCAAGGAGTTAGCGCGATGAATAAAAAAATTAAAATCGGCACAAAACCAACGAATAAATCAATTCCTTTAACAGCGGATGCATGGGTAGGACGCCACAAAGGGAGCATGAATGGAGGGATGAAGCGCCTTACGATTGATATACCAGAAAGTTTGCATCGGTTGATTAAGGTCAGTTGTGCAAGTCGTGGAACTAAAATAGCTGATGAGGTCCGCGAATTGCTTTCACAAAAATACGGAAAAGTGTAAAAAATGATACGATAATTTCGTTGGTTTGAGTGCTTTTTCTAGAGATGATATCGATTGTTTTTATACGAAGTTAATAATAAAAGCGCTCTTCCTTTTTCACGATGGTTGCTTCATTTAAGTTGTTTTTCATAAGGTTCTGTATCATCTTATGAAAGAGCTATGTGTTTGCGAAAAATTCTCCATTTCAAACTTTTCCCTATAAATGTGATAATCATCATACTACTTGTTATCTTATATCTCTAGATGAATAGATAAGTTTATTCTTCCATAAAAATTATCTTGATAATGATTTTAAACATCAGGTTATTTTTGTTTATTTTACTTAATACATGGGTAAATAATGTAATAATGTAATAATGTAATTAAGAGTAGCGTTGATTATTTTTTTCTGTTATGCAGCAATCCATTTTATTAAATTATATTCATGTTTATAAAGGGGGGGGGAATAAAAATAAGTAAAATTTACTGATATTGACGCGCTATAATTATTTCCTAATAAACAAAAGAAGTCATTGAGTATACTATAGACAATATTTCTTACATTTATATGATTTTATAGTCTTAAATAGTTAATGCCATTCGTAATGATATACAAGGCAATAGGCTTTTTTCTTCAATTGGAAATGTATAAGATTGCTTTTTTAGCATTTCTATTGGCTTTTAAAAAGTGCAGGGGGGGACTTAAAGCTTTCTTTTCCGGTGGTTTAGAAATGATAAGAGCGCAATTAGTTGATTAAAAGGTGTATTCTTTCGTTTGCAGGGAATTTGCAATGGGTATAGGCATAACGAATTTTGGGTAAGATATTCGTACTGTTTCTCGTTACCAAGAGGTTCTTGAAGGAAAAGAAATGATTAAAAAGCTTTTTGAGAATGTCAAGATATCAGAATTTTTGCTGAAGTTTTAACACTTCAAATACAAAGAGCAGCCGTGCAGATAATGTTACAAATGCAAGTCTGATAAATGAAAGCAGTTTTCATGATTTAATATGTTTGCGTTGGAAGTGTACGTATTTGCAAAGGAAAGTTAGACGCAAGGTCACAATATAGGAGGGGATGTGAACCCAAAGATATTGTTAATAAAATATAAAACAAAGAGAGGGGTTAAATCATGAACAAGATCATTATAACAGCGCTACTGCTTTGCGTGGGATTTGTCGTTGCTGGTTGTGAAAAAACTTATAGCGTAGCAGAGTTTAAGAAAGATCCCAAATTACTCAATCAGTGGTTAGAGAAATGTTTTATTGCAGGAAGTTTTGATTCAAAAAATTGTAAAAACGCAGAACAAGCTGAATTAGAAACTCGTAAAAAATGGGGAATTTTCGGCTCTGGAAAGGACGACCAAGAAAAAACTGAAGATAAAAAAGAAGGGAATTAAATCATGAATAAAGTCATTATTACAGCATTGCTCCTTTGTACTGGACTTGCTGTTACTGGTTGTGAAAAAACTTATAGTGTAAAAGAATTTAAAACAAATGAAAAATTATACGAGGAATGGGCAAAGAAATGTGAGAAGGATGATTCACCGCTCAAATCCTCTCAAAATTGTAAAAACCTTCGACAAGCATATATAGAACTTTTTTTAAGGCCCTAAATTGTGTCCTAAACTTTGTAAATTTGAAAAAAGGGGAATTTATTTATGAATAAAGTTATTATTACAGCATTGCTGGTTTGTACTGGACTTGTCGTTGCTGGTTGTGAAAAAAACTACAGCGTAGCGGAATTTAAGAAAGATAAAACATTACTCGAAGAGTGGGCAAAAAAATGTGAAAAGCTGGATCAATCTTCTATGGAGAAATCTAAAAATTGCCAACATGCCAGACAAGCATATATGGAACTTATGTTTGGCATTAATTAAAAACATACAGTTTAATAAATAAAGAATTGTTTAGTTATTGATTCTATTGCGTTTTTAGGCTATCTCTAACTTTTAGAGAGTCTTTTTATGGCTTCAAGAATTAGTCTTTTACGCTTAGTACTCTTTGTATAAACGGATGCTATACTGTCATTGTTAAGCCCAAAAGTGCTTTCAATTGTAGATAGTATTGCCTCCCAATGAGTTGTTACGTGTTACTGCTAATTTTTTAATGTTTTGGTTACATGTATTTAAAATATGAGATTAAATTTATCTTTGGGGTGTTTTTTTGCGTTTATCACAAATAAATGTTTCATAACACTAAGATCGTCTTTAAGCGTTGCGGCTAATTTCGGAAAAATTCGGAGGAAACATTTGTTTGGAAATTACTTTTCTCTGTTTTAATAAAGAGAAAAACATTCTGAATGGAATTATTATCGTTTCATACTCAAATGTTTTTCTCAAACTATTTTAAAAAAATTGCTTTTGATTTGAGAATATTATAACATTAGTTAAGTTGTGAGGCTGTTTTGCTAGGACGGTTTTGCCGGATGTGTGAGGAATTGAGCGCTCTCCACATCTTTTCATTTTTCTCCTCTCTTTTCTGAGTTTGCAAGGTCTTTCCTTATTATTTTTTTATCTTAATTGTGTCGTTATATTATCATGTTGAGCAGTGGAGCTCATATAAAACTTTACGTATGAGGTGTTTTTTGTTCTTGAGTGTGTGATAAATGTTTTTATAAATAACACTTTGATTTATAAAATAACTTAATTATTATTATGTTAAATAAGGATCTCGAATAACGTAAGCTTCTCTTATTCCAAATCTGTTCTCGGTTGAATTAATTAAAACCATCTTCTTGCATGGTACAAGCATGGAGAGCCGTGTAGATAAAAACTGTTGGAGAAAGAAGTAAAAATGCCTCTTATAAACGATCTCAAGTGCTAAAGGTTGTTGCAACATTTGGGGCTGGAAAAGTGTTTGATGCTGCTGGTTTATTTTCTCATAAGGGTAAAGATGGTGTTCAATGGATTTATCATAAGCTTCATGAAATATTATCCTTTAGGATTGTGATATGCCCTGAAGGGGGGAAGAAAAAGGAACTTACTCAATAAGGAGACAAATTATTTACAGATCGGATCTGGTAGAAAATTTCGTTTTTTAAGCTGGGAATGAAGTTGAGATTCAAGATAGCGTGAAAAGACGGACAATGATGGTTAAAAATGCATACAAAAAGCAGAGTTTACCCTCAAATAGTTGCAAGCGATGTTTGAAGTTGGGTGTGTGGTTTATCTGTAGAATTAAAATTTTGCTTTGCTCTTATGTGAAATTAAGATGCTCATTTGCACAGATTATAAAAAGCCAAGAGAGTATTAGTATATTTCTATTACGAGAATTAAAATAACAACAAAAGCATTGATGGTGATAATCAAGGTTGAATAAAGCATAGCGGCTTTTACGAGATCAGCCATAAAAACCTCTTTCTGTTCTTTTTGAGGTGATTTTATGAATAACAATATGTTACAATCTGTAATATATTCTGATACAACATATTCGGCAAGCTTAAAATCGTTCCTTTTTTTATAAAAGCTTAAGGAGTTGGAGTATTGTGAATACTAAAAAAGAAAGTTTTAAAAGGACTATTGATTGATTTTGTAAGTTTTGTGTTTCTGGAAACTTTTTTATTCTGTTATGCTATAAAGCACTGTCATTTATAACGGTAATATAAGACATATAAGTTTTCTTGGAACGTTTAAGTATTTTTTAGTGTACGATGAATATTCGTAGGTTTATTTGTTGAGATTTTCGTTTAAGTGAATCAGATGAGGGGAAAGTCAAGAGAAGAGCGTTTGACAAAAATTCGGACTGCGTACAGAGCCGATTGAGTTAAGATCTTGGTTTTTTAAGGTGAGCGGCGGAAGACAAAAATGTTTTCTGATCGTTTATCTCATAGCTAGATTGGTTAATGCTGCTCTAATGGGGCATATTTTGCACAAAAGTAAAGAACGCTCCAAACGAAATATACTTATGTTGTATATTCGTATATTTGTATTGCATATTTATGTACTTGTTTTAAAGAAACATCTCTCAACGCACACGACAGACATTTTACGATGACACTCGTAAATGGTATAACGGTAAATGTGAATAGTATAACAGTAAAGCTCTCGTGAAATAATATAAAATTTGAATAATATAAAAATTTATAGAATGCTATCATCTTTATACTTATAAAAGAGCAAGTCGCAATTATCGTATGCTTGCTTCCAATGTTTATTATAGTTCTGGGCATTTGCTAAGGTTCATAAGAGGCATTTTTCTTTCAGCGTATTTTATCAACACATCAAGGCGTTGTTTGTGATGTGCAAGCAAGTGATTTTAATTTATTCAACATGGAATAGATTTGAAATGTGATGATTATGAAAAAGAAGAGCCGCATTTAAAAGGTTAAACGAGAGAAAGATCGTAACAAAAATTGTACCTTGATTATAAAATGATTGTTTCTCTGTTTTTATACCAGTAGCGCATGTAAAGTCGCGATATTAAGAGAAAAATGTGTTATGGAATGAAATAATCTATAGGAAGATGCTGTGAAAATTCTGAAAATATCAATGGGGGGAGCGTTAAGCATTATTAATTGTATAATGTTTTGATTTATAATGATAATCTATCGTTATTCAACTTGAATTAGATCCCTGAATACTGGAATTTTTTTCATTCCAAATCTGTTTCGTGGTGAATTAACCAAAACCATGTCTTTTGCAGTTACAAGCAGGGAGCGCCCATGCGCAGAGAAATTATACAAGAAAGGCCACGCTTTATGAACCGTCTCAAGTGCCAAGGGTATCAGAACATAAGGGGTTAGAAAAATATGTGATGGTGCTGGCTTGCTTCTTTTATTAAGCGTAAAGATGGAAAGTGCTCAATGGATTTTATACATGTCATGGAAGATTTATCATTGTACCATTCATGCATTCATGGGCCGCGGTGCTAAATAGGCTTGGGTGCACTTAAGAGATATTTCTTTAAAACAAGCGCGTGAATATGCGATTGAAGACGTATCGAACTGATTGGCTAAGAAACTCTTGAAAAGGTTCAAAAAATCTTATATAGTCGTTTATTGCAAAGAAAAGCGAATGATAATTTAAAAAAGGAAGATTGATGGCTGTTTAGCTATTTTAAGGTGTCTTTTTTTATATTGCTGTATGGCTGATCTGTTCAAAAGAGCATTCTTTTTGTGTTTTATGCAAAATACTGCATGTGTGCAGAAAGAGTATGGGAGAGGGGGGTGTCCTTTTGAATGGGTGCAAACTGATCTTGTCGGGCGCCATCTTATGGGGTGCCAGAAGGTGTACAGGTTTAAGTGCAGAGAGAGCCATGAGGTTATGGAGGGTAAAGTGCTTCTATCAGTAAAATGCTGAAATTTTTGATGGGCTTAAGTCTTTATATGCTGCAAGATAGACTGCGGTTTTTTGTCGGCAGATATTTTTGTGGCTGAAGTTCTCGTGAAAGCATTGTTATTTTCTATTGAAGATGAGCTCGTGATAAAATCGGCAAGGCGAAATAGACAGAGCAAATATGGAAGTTTCGATATTGCTGTAAGGTTTGAGTTTATAGCGTTTTGATGGATTAGTATAGCCACAATGATGGTTTTGGAGCAAAGAAAAAATATTTGAGAGAACGCGTTAAAAGTTGAAGTGGTATACACTTTGAAGGATTGTCGTGCTGTTGTAGCAATGTTCGATTACGAGCTTGGTTGAGTGTATCAGCATTGAAGAGAACCTGTTTAATCTCCCTCATTTGAAAGTAAGATTGAACAATAGTGTTGAAGGGGAAGTAAAAATGTCTGTAGTGCAATATGGTGATGATAGTTTTGCGGCAAAAGCAAAAGTTCTTGATAACAACCTTATTGATCGTGATTGGGCGATGACAAAATTTGTTGCTGCTGTTAAAGGATTAGCTCAAGTTGTTGATTATGAAAGCAATATGCTAGAGAGCAGTGGTGTTCCAGATTACGAAGAAATAAATTTGCGTAAAATACGTGGTTTGCGTGATCTTAATAAATCCATGAGTGATGTGAAGCGCTACATGAATCAAGATATTGAGCATGAGGTTGAAAGTTTGTTGTCTGATTTACAAGAAAAATTACAGCGTAATAGTGAATTACTTCAAACACATTTAAATGCCGTTAATGATCTTTCTAAAGCTATACAACTATCTGGACGTGCAAAAGAAATAGAGGAATAAATTCAAATCTGATTAATACGGGCTGTTCTAACTAATGACAATGATTAGGTGGGGCAGTTGATTTGGATAAATAGTGCGTTTAGTGAGTAGACTTGTTTTAAGCGCATTTTGGTATTTAAATTATTATCCTGATGTACTGTAAAACGCTGTTCTTAAAACAGTATTTTTAAAGGTATCGTGATGTGAACCGCATGCGGTGAGAAGCTGGCTGGAAGAGAACTCAGAGAAGGCGGATTATTTACAGAGCATTGTTTGCAGACTGAGTTAATAGGGAGCTTCATTTTTTAGTTTAGGGGGAGAGGCGATCAAGAGAATATTTAGACCAGCCTGTGATGCCTTAAAAACAGCTTCCTTGGGGCTGTGGTAATGTAAGGTTTATACATTGGTCTTTTGCATGCATTTAGCAGATCTGGCGGCGACTTACTCTCCCTTGCCTTAAGGTAAAATATTATCAGCGCTGGAGCGTTTCACGGCCGAGTTCGTGATGGGATCGGGTGCGTTCACTCTGCTATAACCACCAAGTCAGCAAAAAGCATGAATGATGAAGAGTATGTGATGAATATTGCCTAAGCTTCATGAAGTATTGTCCTTTGAAGTGTGGTGATATGAAGCGGTTAGTTGCTTAAATCTATATGTTTGAGACAAAAATTAAAGCGGTTTAATATTCTCTTCTGCTGTTTTTAGTTTTTGTATACCAGATTGGAGAGAGCATCCAGATTTGAGTGAATATAGTGCGATACCTTTGTTGGCGTAATATTTGAAATGGGGAGGTGATCTTATTGGGAAAGAATAAAGAGGGTAGAAATCAGCTTCCCTTTGTACCACTGTCCTTTAATTTAGCTTATGTCTTTCAAAAGTATCTAAAGCACTATCTGTTAAATAATGAAGATTACACATTGTTTCACGCTTTTTTTATTGTGTTTTTTACTGGGGGGATGGCTTTCATACTCAACAAAATACTCAAAATAGAATGGATTTGTTATTCCTAATTCACGGCCTTGTTTTAAAGAGATATCTAAGCTCTCAAGTCTATTTCGTGATGGTGTTTGTGGGGCAGTGCAACGACATCTTTGATGCAACGGTGCTTGTGAATGGTATAATAAGAAAGTTCCCATGGAAATAATATAAAATCTATAGGGCGCGACCATCTTTATGCTTAATAAAAGAGCAAGTTGATATTGTCATATTTTTTGTTTGATCCCAATGTTGCTACAGCCCTTGGCACTTGAGATAGTTCATTAGAGGCATTTTTAATCTTTTCTTAATAGTTTTTTATCCCCATGGCTCTTCCCTCTTGTCACTTGTAAGAAATATGGTTTTTGTTGCTTCAACATGGAACAGGTCTAAAATGAAAGAATCTAACGATATTCTGGATTCTCATTTAACATGGAAAACAATTAATTGTCTTTATAAATCAATATCTTGTCTTATAATGGAGCTGCTGTAGCATTGAGATTTTAGAGGAAAAACATGCCTTTAAGAATTTATACCAGATACTAGTCTTTATAACAGGTATATTAAATGCACATCATCTAAAATAAATGGAGCGTCTACAGCGAAGAAGGTGCTGACTTTTTTAAAATCCGCATGAATGCTTATTCTGTTGTGCTATAAAAACATTATCGCTTGAGGTGTGGTCATAATATAAGACATAAAAATTTTATGCGTGGGGTATTTTGATGAGAGATTGTTATGGTATTCAGTTTTTTATTCAATACGCAAAAGAAATATTATAAGTCAAAATCTTCTTTGATGTGATAATGATTTTTGAGAATTAAAAAATGTATAAATTTAAATAAAAAAGCAGCACTTTGTGCTGCCCTTTTATTTAAGTTAAAATTAACTTCTGCTTTAGAAACGATAACGTATCCCGCCAGAAAAATTGGTGCCAGATACACCGGCTTTTTGCAGTTTTTGCCGATAGCTGATATCGGCGTTTAGTACGATATTTTGAGAAAGATATGCATTCACCCCCATGCCTCCCTCAACTGAAGAGCCGGTAGGATCAACATGAAAGGTATCAGCAATTTTTATTGTTTTACCATCGCCAAAAGTTCTGATAACATTCATTTTACCATAGAAGGAAACAGCCTTGTTTTCTTCAACAGCCATTATCGTTTTTGTTAAACGTCCACCAAAACGGATCAACCATTGATGTGGATTGCCCATGTCTACTTTTAAGCCATTGGTATCTGAGAAAATATCAAATATGAGATTTTGATAAATGAATTGAGCTTGTGGTTCAAAGACCAGCCCTTTTGTATCGGTTGCTAATTTCTGACCAATGGTTGCAGATATATTAAGCATCTCGGTACCATCTAATTTTGCGGCATTCCCAACAAGAGCTGTGGTAATATTTCCTTTTAAGGTTCCGTAAGAAAGAAGAGCGTTGACATATATACCATTGCTATGCTGGATGCCGCTATAAGCGGTAAGTGACCATTTATCAAGCGTTGTCTTTTCAGAATCTTGCATCTCTTTTGGCGTAAAGGCAAGCTTTCCGTACGTTCCTAAAAGACCAAAATATGCGCTTATGTCTTTGCTTTCTAAGGCGGCTAATATGCCTCCTAATTGTAAGGCAGTATAGTTTATATCAGCACCATAACCATAGTGCAGTGGATCGCGGTTGGAAGATAGGGTGACCTTCTCGCCGTAGGAAGAGAAAAAGATACCATTCTTTTTATTGTCTTTTGCCCCAAATACTGTTGTGCGCATATTGTCTAACAACGTGTTTTGATTGTTTACATCAGTAAATCCAGCAGAAAATAAAGTATTAGATATGGTTAAATAGTTTGCTACCTGTGGTAAAAGGGCTCGAACTTTTTTGTCTTTATCAATGTAGGCATTCTGTAAGCGGAAATCCCAAAAATCATGATTATTTTTGCCAAAAAGATTTTGGCTCTCATGAGATGTTCCTGGTTTATAGCCTGTGAGTACATATTTATAAGGTTGTTCACCTATTGTCGTATAGTTTTCTGCTAACGTGAAGGAATTTTCATTTGCTTGTCCGGAAACTTGAATGATTGAAATCCCATGTGTCCCTAAAGGAAGTGACGCCATGCGTTCTTCCCAAATAGCAGAGCTATCGGTTTGGAGATTGATGTGAACAACAGTACTCCCTGAGACATCGCCATTAATCACAACGCGATCAGTTTGTTGTTCCGTGATAGGAGAATGTTTATCCCATTGAGTGTTTACATAAATCTCTGCAAGACCCGCTGTACTATAAACCGCTGCTGTGTGAGTTGTTTCGTCTTCTTGCGAAAGATTAGGTCCTATAAACAGAGTTTGATAATGTCCCTCCACTGGCTTGTCAAACATAATGACACTGTTTGTAAGGTGCAATTCAGAAAGATTAGAGTATGATTTTTCATCAACACCAAACTGTCTATAGTCATTTAAAATATTATCATTATTTGTGACATTTTTATTCGCCTTTAAAAGCCATTTCGTCCTCTCTTTTAGATCAAAAACTGTTCTATTATCTTCAGAAGTTCTTACCCGACCTTCTAAAGAAGAGTGGTCTGCAACTAATGTAATGGTGTTTGTGGAGGCACTTTCGTTCTTGATATTTTTTAATAAAATATCGGCATGAACTTCTGAATTTTTAAGGTTGACTTCTCCGTTTACGCCTGTTCCATAAAGGTTGATACCGCTACCATGTTCAACGAAAAGCTTTGTATTCTCTAGGGTTACTTTATCAGCAATATTGGCTACATCTTGTTCTTGAACGGCATTGGTGTTCTTTTTAGCATTGCGTGTATATCGTTTTCTAGGGGCATTATACGGATTGTTGCGGAAAATAATACCGTCTGCTTCATAATTTCCCGTGACATGTACGCTTGAATCCTTAAGTTTTATTGTGCCCTCCATGTTTACCAAAGCAGCTGTTTCTGCTGTTGCAGTAATGCCTGTAGCATCAATTTCTCCACCATCTGATACGCTTAGTGCAACAAAACGCGCATCAACTGTTCCCCCTATCATGTTGACTTTTGAATTATTTCCCTCTGCATGTACAGCAAAACTATTGTCTTGAATTTTTTTGTTATGTAACGTTATGGTCTTACCGTTTTTAGCTTCAACTCCAGTGCTTATATCCTCAATTTGTGTAGACTTTTCATATTGTTTTATCGGTGATATTGGTTTTTCAATCTCTGGTTTTTCATACATTTTTTGTGCAGATGAAGATTGCACTGGCGCTGGTTTTACAGATTTTGGTGGTACCTGCAATGCTGGTTTTCCAGTTTCTATTCTTAAAGATGTTTGCTGTATGCGTTCTGACTCTTTAGGCACTGGTGATTGTTCTGCTGTTGGTCTTGTAATGCCCGCCTCTGTAGATTCAGAGTTTCCAGATACCTTTTGGGCAGATGTGGGTTGTGTGGGCGTTGGTCGTACAGATTCTGGTGATCGTGATGATGTTGGCTGTGTGAGTTCTGGTTCTTTAGACGTTGGTGATAGCTTTGTTGCTGGTTTTGTAGATTCCGCTCTTGTAGATTCAGAGTTTGCAGGTGTTGGTTGTAAATTGGGTGCAGATTGTGTCGCTTCTGATTGTGAAGAGACAGCAGAATTTGGAGGCGTCTTTTCGCTGGAAGAATCTGTAGAAGAGGTGGTGGCTCCTGAACGCCTTCTCGATTTTGCTTCCATTCCTGTTGTTGAAGCTGTTCCTTTTGTTAAAACTATCTTTGTTGTTGCAGTTTCTTCTCTCGTTGGAGCTATTTCTGTCGATGGTGATTGTGTAATATCGCTTTGTGTGGCTGTAAGGCTAGACTGTAAACTTTCTGTCGTTTTAGTTTTTGATGTTTGTATACTTTCTCGAGCATGCCTATGCTTTTGTTTTGAGGAAGAAGTTGTATTTTCAATGGTTACATTTGGGAATGTCGTTTTTCCTTTAGAATTTTGAGAAGAAGCCTTAGACGTTTCTGTGTTTTTAGGGGGTGTTTCAGGTTGTGTAATTGTTCCAGGTTCAGAAGAGTCTGTCGAGGTTTTAGGCTTTGTAGGGTGTTCAGATGATTGGGGGTGTGTTGAAGAATTTGTCGTTTCTCCATATGAAGAGCGTGTATATCTCCTTAATTTTTCTCCAAGTTGCATGTGAGGAACGACAGTGCTTGTAGGAGTAGACTTTGTAGGTTCATTTCCGGTAGGATGAGGGGGGATGATCGTTCTTTTGGAGTCAGATGTTGTCGGGGGAGAAGAGAGATCTATCGTTGGAGTCATAGCATGAGTAGCATAAGACAAACTGTTGGAAGAATAAAACAGAACTCCGGAAACTGTGTATAGTAAGAAGCTTTTTTTCATATGGATGTATTCCTAAAATATTTCCCCCTCTCTCATAAAAAGTAAAACTTTGACCTCATTATGTCTCTTTTGTAAGAGACAAAACGAAACATAATAAGATCTCTTCATATTTCAAGATAAGGAATACAAGTATTTTTAAAAGTGATAGCGCATTCCAGCGGAAATATTTATTGCAGAGATGCCAGCTTTTTTGAATTTATGTTGATAGCTGAGATCACTATGAAGCTGAATATTTTGTGATAAGTGTGTGTGAATACCAAAACCACCTTCGATTAAAGATCCCATAGCTGCAAGCTGAAAATTTTTACTAAAAGTTTTGATCATGTTCAGTTTGCCGTAGAAAGAAACAGCATGTCCTTTGTTTTGCGTTAAACGTCCGCCAATACGGAGCAGCCATTGATAAGGATTACTTATGTCTATTTTAGAGTTATCGTCATCTGAGAAAGAGCTCCTATCTGATAAAGAACCAAGCATGAGACGTTGATAAACAAGTTGTGCTTGCGGTTCTAGGATTACACCTTCCAAACTGGTTGACAGTTTTTGACCAACAGTTGCAGCGGCTCCTAATGTTTTACTATTCTTCACTTTTGAGGTATGTTTGATGAGAGTTGTAGCGTGATTTTCTTTGAAAATTCCGTAAGAGAGAAAGGCACTTGCATAGATGCCACTGTCATGCTGAATATTTCCATATGCGGTGAGTGACCATTTATCAAACATATTTTTTTGAAAGCTCTCCTTGTTTTTAGGAGTAAAAGACAGTTTCCCATATGTTCCGAAAAGACCAAAGTTGCTGCTGATATTTTGATCTTTTAGCGCTATTAGTGTTGCTCCTGCTTGCAATGCAGCATAGCGAATATCTGCTTGGATACCATCTTGTTTTGCTTGAACCTTAGAAGAAAAGGTGCTTTTATTGCCATAAGAGGATAAGAAAACGCCTCTCTCTGGATGATCTTTGGGTTCAAACATTGTTATTTGCATATTGTCTAACAAGATATTTTGATTGTTGACATCACTAAACCCAACAGCAAACATCGCAATAGGCATGGTTAAAGAACTTTCTCCTTGTGGTGTAAGAGTTGTACTTTTTTCTGTTCCATCAAGAGAAGTAGAAGCTGCGGTTGCTTTATCATCATCTGTAAGTTTAGAGGAGCTCTCTGTCGCAGCGGTAGCGGTATTCTCAACCTTTGGGAGCAATTTCATATGCGCTTTTTCTGATGTATTAAGAGTCGTTTTTGATTCCGAGGAAGTGGTGTTTGTTTGGGGATCAATATCAGATTGCGAATTTTCATTTATTTTAGGCTGTCTCATTCCATGATCTGTTCTTGTGAATGAATTGTCCTTGTGTTGGGCAGCAACGTGAGCGGGTGGTAATTTATCACTAGCGCGTCTTTGTCTTGTGCTGGAGTCAATAAGAGGTTGTTTATTCTCTTCAGATGCAGGAGGGGTTGGTTCTTCTTTTTTCTTCACGTTGGTTATTCCATCGTTGTTCAAAGTTTCTAATACTGCTTTGCGTAAAGTATTGGAAAGTTCCTTGTTTTGTCCTTGTAAAGCACTATCCAATTGTACTGCTTTATGTAATATTTCTGCTTTATTTTGCAGTTCAGACCAATTACGATTGTCTTGGCTCATCCATTCTTGGCGCGCAGCATTAACACGTCGTTGGTTATTGGCATCAAGTGCTTGATTGAAGTGCGAATTATCCTCCATCATGGCGCCAGAGGCTATCTTTTCAAGATTTTTTTCTGCTTGTGTTGGTGTGTTTATTAAATCAATGGCATGGCGTTCCTGGGGGCTTAGAGCAGAGGCGGTGCTGGTAGATGTGAAATTAAAAGAAGAAAAAAATAAAGCACAAGCGGCTGTACATAACAAAAGATTCTTATGCATAGAGATGTTCCTTAAGATATTTTCTTTATTTTGCTAAAAATGAACCACTTTTTGACACATTACGGTTTTTTGTAATGTAGTTAAGCAGCACTGTTTTCATCTCAGCGCTGCTTATGCGTCAAAATAGAGAGCTAAAATTGTTTAAAAGCGATAACGCATTCCTCCGGAAAAATTAATTCCAGAGAACCCAGCTTTTTGAAGTTTATGTTGGTAATTAACGTCAGCATGAAGTGCGATATTTTTAGAAAGTTGCGCGTTAATGCCAAGCCCACCTTCAAGAGAAGAGTCCATAGAATCAAGATGGAAAGAATCAACAATATCAATTGTATTTTTCTCACCAAAAGCTTTAATGACGTTCAATTTACCATAAAAAGAAAGAACACGATCTTTTTCAATAGGAAGTATTGTTTTTGTTAAACGACCTCCAATACGGACCAACCATTGATGAGGGGTCTTTATATTAACTTGGAAGCCATCAATATCTGAAAGAGTGCCAAAGGCAATATGTTGATAAATAAGTTGTACTTGTGGTTCAAAGGACACCCCTTCAACACCAGTTGCTAGTTTTTGTCCAACGGTAGCTGATATATTTAATGTATCCGTATTGTTTAATTCTGTGGTGTTGCCGATAAGGGCTGTTGTAATATGTCCGTTTAAAATGCCGTAAGAGAACAGTGCATTAATATAGAGACCATTGTCATGGTGGAGATTTCCATATGCCGTAAAGGACCATTTATCCAGTATGCTTTTGTCAGAACCTTCCATGTCCTTTGGCGTAAAAGCGAGCTTTCCATATGTGCCTAAAAGACCAAGATTCGCGGTTATATTTTGATTTTCTAACGTTGTTAATGTCATGCCTGCTTGTATAGCAGCATAGTGAACATTAGCACCATAACCATATTCCAATGGACTACGGCTGGAAGATAACGTCATCTTGTTGCCATAAGTCGATAAAAATATCCCTTTTTGTTTATGACCTTCTAATCCAAAAACTGTTGAATGCATATTATCTAACAGTGTATTTTGATTGTTTATATCAGCCAAGCCAGAGGAGAATACTGCATTATGCATAACCAAATAGCTTGCCATTTGAGGAACAAGAGCTTTGATTTTTCCTTCATCATCAAGAGTCGCATTTTGTAGACGGAAATCCCAAAACTCTTCACTTTCTTGCAAAAGACTTTGCTGTTTGTCAGCTCTCCCACGGCTGGATGTTGGTCCATAGCCATTTAATACATATTTATAGGGTAATCCATCCATTGTAGTGTAGCCATTTACCAGCGTGAAGGCGGCTTCCTCTGCTTTTCCAGACACCTGAACAAGTGAGAGACCACGCGCATTCAAAGGAATGGAAACTTCATCATCATCGAATGGTTCTGCACGCTTTGAAAGATTGTTGAAATAGATCGTTGTGGTGCCTGAGACATTACCATGAACGAGAACACGGTCAGTTTTTTGTTGTTCTTTTATAAGACCATTACTCCATTCGGTATTAAAGTAAATCCTTGCGTTGCCCAATGCATTGTAAACCGTTGTTGTATCGAAGCTTCTGTTTTGCTCTGCTTTTGCAGCTTCAGCTATTGGCTGTTTTCCCACATGCAAGGTCTGATACTGATTGTCTGCTAGTTTATGCGGCGCATTAAATATAATAGAGCTATTATTAAGGTTCAATACTGAGACAATAGACTGTGCACGTTGTTTAATATCAGTGAGCAAGTATCCTTTAGAGCTGTCAAATTCTTTGTCTACTTCAAATTGACTAATCTTTAGGGACCACTTGCTGTTATTGTTAAGAGTAAAAATCGTTGTATTTTGAGGTAAAGTCTTTGCTCGTCCTTCTATAATCGAATTGTCAGCGCTTAATATAAAAGTGCGAGGATCGATATCTTTTGAGTTTTCTGGGATTTTATTTTTTAATAATATATCAGAACGAATTTCTGAACTTTTAAGTTCTACCTCAGCAACAGATTTTGCATAATCTGGTCCTAAAATACCAATACCATTTTCAACAAGAAGTTTTGTGTTGGTAAGAATTGCTTTATTGATAACTTTTTCGCCCTCTTTTACTTGGGAACTTGGGATGTAATCAAAAAGGATACCACGACTTTTGTGATGTCCGGAAACATTAATGATTGAATCTTCAATATGGATGATGCCGTTTGAAATTTCTAAACCACGGGAATTTGATTTTCCTACAGTTTTTTTAGCATGAATACGTCCACCTGTTGTTGCGGTAAATAAATTTGAGTCTGAACGCATTGTTGAATTTGTAATGGTGATAAAGGCTTTGTCATCAGCAACCACTGTTGTATATGCGCTGCGGATAAAAACGTTATTAAAGGTTTTTTCTTCTCCTGCTTTATCCGCACGAGCCATAACCATTGTAGGAGCTGATGTATTTGCATAAGTTGAACCGAAATGAGAAAAAATCAAAGTTCCAGCAATTGTACATAACAAAAAATTTTTCTTATAAATATATTTCTTACACATAGATATGCCTTTAGTATTTGGTATGCTTTGATGCTTACTTCATTCCCCTGATGGCGCAAGTACCCAGACAGTTTCTATATCATTATGTTTTTATTGTAAACAACAAAACGAAATATTGCGTCCTGTTCTTTATCGTTTAAAAAATGATTTTAGAAGAGTTTTTAAAATAGAAATTGCAGTGAGCAACTATGAATTGTAGAAAAGCTAGATTGATAAGTATTCCGTTTAAAAGTGTTAAGAAACAAAATATTTTGCAAGGATGTTTGTTGCTTAAGGCTGTTGTTATGAAAACTCTACAAAGTTTTTGGAGAAGCTATTGTTGTGCGCTTACAAAAAGCTTTTAATTGATTTTCTTACACAGAAAATTATTTATTACGTGTTTTAAAATACAAAAAAATTTATTAAAAACATTTGATTTTTATAAATCAAAAAGGCAGCTCATTTGTACTGCCTTTTATTAAAATGAATAGAATATAAATTATTTTTTGCTTTTTCTTAAAACTGATAGCGTATTCCGCCTGAAAAGCTTGCTCCAGATATACCTGTTTTTTGAAGCTTATATTGATAGTTAACATCAGCATGAAGTGCGATATTTTGTGATAATTGTGCATTTACACCAAGTCCACCTTCAAGGGCAGCTCCCATAGAATCAAGGTGGAATGATTCACCAATCTGTATCGTACCATTGTTAGAAAAAGCTTTAACAATATTCAATTTACCATAGAAAGAAAGAATATCGCCGTTTTCAATAGAAAGCTTCGTTTGCGTTAAGCGTCCACCAACACGCACTAAGTATTGATAAGGATTTCCCATATCCACATCAAAACCATCGACATCTGAGAGTGTGCCAAGCATGAGACGTTGATAAACAAGTTGTGCTTGTGGTTCAAAGACCAATCCGTTCCTACTGGTTTCGAATTTTTGTCCAATGGTTGCTGATGCACTGAATGTATCAGCATTTTTCAATTCTGCAGTCTTTCCTATGAGAGCTGTGGTGATATCTCCCTTGAGCATTCCATAAGAGAAGAGTGCATGGATGTATATCCCATTATTATGGTGCAGCCCACTATATGCAGCAATTGACCATTTATTGAGTGTACTCTTGTCAGCACCTTCCATGTCTTTAGGGGTGAAAGCTAATTTCCCATATGTCCCTAAAAGACCAAAATTGGTGGTCATGTTTTGATCTTCTAGAGCTGCTAATGTAATGCCTGCCTGTAAAGCTGCATAGTGAATATCGGCACCATAGCCATATTGTAATGGCGTACGGTGAGAGGATAATGTCATCTTATTTCCATAAGTCGAGAATAAGATTCCTTTGTTTTTATGATCTTTTGTCTCAAAGGTGTTTTCCTGCATCGAGTTGAGTAAAGTGTTTTGATTGTTTATATCAGCCAGTCCAGCTGAGAATAGTGCGTTAGGCATGGACAAATAGCTTGCCACTTGAGGAACGAGAGCTCTGATCTTTCCCTCATTATCGAGAGTCGCATTTTGCAAGCGAAAATCCCAGAAATTTTGATTTTTTTCCAAAATGTTTTGTGCGTTGTTTGCTTGTCCAAGGGATGATGAACCGGTATTTTGCGCTTCTTTCTCTTTTGGTGAAACGCCTTCAATCATTTTTCCTGATTCTGATATCGTATAGATTGTGTAGTCTTTGAGGGTATTTTCTTTTGATTCTTGTGATATTCCGCTAAAATGACTTTGTGTGCTATCGGCTGTCCCATGGCTGGATGTTGGACCATAGGCTTTGAGTATATATTTATAGGGCAATCCCTCCATTGTGGTGTAGCCGTGTGCAAGTTTGAAGGAATCTTCATTTGCATTTCCAGAAACTTGAATGACTGAAAGACCACGCATATTCGAGGAAACAGAATCTTCAGCTTTTAATATCTCACCTTTCGCAAGGTTCTTGATATGGACTGTTGTGCTGCCTGATACATCACCATGAATAAGGAGGCGGTCAGCTTTTTGCTGTTCTTTTACTAGACCATCACTCCATTCAATATTAAAATAAATTTTTGCATTGCCTGTGGCATTGTAAACTGTATTATAAGTGCTTTCTATATCGGGGATTGTACTTCCCTCAGGTCTACGAACCTCAGCTGTTCGCCCTACATACAAGGTATGATAATGATCTTTTTCCCGCCCTTGCGGTACCTTAAATATGATAGAACTATTATTAAGATTCAGTACTGAAACGGTAGAAAGGGTTCGTTGTTTAATATCACTGAGCTCATAGTTAAACGTATTAAAGTCAGTATCGACTTCCTCTTGAGAGGTCTTTAAGTACCATTTGCTCTTGTTATTCAGAGTCAAAACCGTTGTATTGACTTTTAAAGTTCTTGCTCGTCCCTCTATTGTTGAATTATCAGCGGTTAATGCTAAAGTTACAGGAAGAGTATCGTTATCATAATATTTACGTTTCGTTTTATTTCTCAATAATACGTCAGATCGAATTTCTGAGTCTTTAAGTTGAACTTCAGCAACGGCTTTTGAGCAGTAGGGACCAAGAATACCGGTACCGTTTTTCACAAGAAGTTTTGTATTGCTAAGAACAATCTTATTGACAACTTTTTCTCCACTTTTCAGTGAAGAATCTTTTGTTTCATAAAAAACGATACCACCGGCACCTCCTCGTTGGACGGTTATGGTTGAATCTTCGACGTCGATTATACCATTCTTTGTTTCTAAACCTTTATACACTGTATTGACTTCAATTTCTTTAGCATGAATGCGTCCACCTGCTGATACAGAAAGTGCAGACATTTCCGTGTGTATTGTTGATTTTACAATTGTGATAGCTGCTTTATCATGCGCTAATATTCCAGGTCCTTTATCGCGGACAAGAACATTATTTAAAGTCTTTTCTTCTCCCTTATTTAATTCAATCTTCCCAAAAATTCCAGGAGTTTCAGGAGCCGATGTATTTGCATAAGTTGAACCGAAATGAGAAAAAATCAAAGTTCCAGCAATTGTACATAACAAAAAATTTTTCTTATAAATATATTTCTTACACATAGATATGCCTTTAGTATTTGGTATGCTTTGATGCTTACTTCATTCCCCTGATGGCGCAAGTACCCAGACAGTTTCTATATCATTATGTTTTTATTGTAAATAACAAAACGAATTATATTGATGGTGTTCTCTATGATTTGAAGTTTTGCTTCAGAAAAACTTTTTTCATGATCATAAAAAGTTGAGAAAAGTGGATTTCATAAAACCTCGCTTGGTTAAGCTTATGCTAAAAGCACTATGAAGTATGATATTTAAAAATTGTCTATTAAAGATAATCGCTATAAAAGCTCTATAGTGTTGAGATGTATTATTTGATGCACTAACCAAAACGATCAGCAAATTTTTTCTGCTATAAGAAGAAGAGATGAGGGGGGCTATTCACAGGCTTTCTTTAAGGAGGCTAAGGGTAGCAAAGCCTATTTTTCTAAGGAAGCACAGCCCATTTCGCGACGGTGTTCATGAATGCTATAACGCTAAAGCCGTAGAGTTCCATCATATTTACGCTTACGAAGGAGCAAGCCGATACCTTTACGCTTAATAAAAGAGCAAGCCCGTCACACATTTTGCTAGCTCCCAATATTTGTGATAAGCCCTTGGCACTTGAGACAGTTCATTATAGGACTTCTCAGGCTTTTCTTATATAACTTTGCTTCACACGCCAGCTCTGCTTGTAATGTGCAAGTGAATGATTTTGATTAGTTCAACATGGAACAGGTTTTAAATGAGAGAGATTACGATATTCAAGATTTTAATTCAATATGAGTAATGATAAATTATCATTATAAATCAATATTTTGAATATTCAATTTAAAACATCTTTTATTGATATAAAAAGAACTTTATTGAGTGATTTCATTTTATAAATGAAAAAATTAGCTTTCTTGAGCATTTTGTATATGAAAGATAAAGCGCTTGTTGTTAGATTTTCTTTTC
The DNA here is from genome assembly GCF_042196425.1 of Bartonella sp. AD328YNZD. Taxonomy (NCBI): domain Bacteria; kingdom Pseudomonadati; phylum Pseudomonadota; class Alphaproteobacteria; order Hyphomicrobiales; family Bartonellaceae; genus Bartonella; species Bartonella sp. AD328YNZD. The sequence continues at coordinate 23,921 of NZ_JBHIQG010000008.1, forward strand.
ATGCATTAATTTTCTCAAAACTGTTTGTTTAGAAGAACCAGCAATGGAAGTGTAAATAAATCTTTATAGATAGCGACAACACATCGTAAAGAAAGAAATTATTTTATTGCTATAATAGATTGTAAATAAAAAAAATACAGTCCGTTTTTTTGTTAATAGTAAACGGATTAATATGCTTATTTTTTATAATTTTTATATTAAAATTGGTAGCGTATTCTATCAGAAAAACTTGTCTCGGCTACACGTCTTTTAAAATTTTTTCTGATAGTTTACATCAATATAGAGAGTTAAATTGTGAGATAATTGTGTATTGTGCTAAACGCACCTTTAACGGCAGAATCTATCGGATTAAGGTAAAAATGAATACCAATCTGTTTAGTATCATCAATATCAAAGTTTTTTAAGGAAGTTCACTTTCTCATATAAGGATGGGGTATGGTCTTCTACGGTCCTAACAATAGTTTTTGTTAGATACCTACTTATCCGGACTAACTGGGGAGGCTGTCTGATTTAATTTTAAGATTATCAATATGTTAAAAGTCGTTAAAAATCAAATCATTAGCACACAAACTATGTTTGTGGTTCAAACGGTTAGTTCTCTGATTATTTTTTGCAAATTTTTGACAAATGATTGTTGAGGCAATTAACATTTTTACAGCATAACTTTAATAGTATTTTTATAGAAGTTTTAGAGATATTTGCTGTCCAGATATCATAAGGGAAGAGTGTAGCCATATGAAAACACTGTTATGCTCTTATATTATAAGCTATGATTGATTATTTATCCGGTATGTTTTTTTTCATTTTCTATATCCTTTGGAATAAATGAGAGTGGCTGTAGGTTTCCTATCTGTTTTAAATGTGCAGTGGTTAACTTTTCATTTTTCTAATATCATCTTTGCTTGGACAGCTCCATGGTGCATATTTGCACCATATCTATCTTCAAAGAAGAGCATAATTGAACGGTAAAGTTGTTGTACTTCCATAAGTGAAAAAGTCAAGAAATCTTCTATTTTTTAAGATTTATTCTTAATGCTGTTATCTTTATATTATCTAGAAATACACTTTGCTTAGCTTTATGGGAAAATTCGATGATGAATAGCTGCGCAATCCATGTGAAGAGGAGGAAAAGCGTATTTAAGTAGAAAAGAAAACACTTCAGGAAAAAATGGATTTCATGTACGAAAAGGCAGCATACTTTGTGACATATTCTAGATAAAAATACCTTATCTTTTATCTTTATAAAAATGGTATAATATGCTGATTTATAATGATAATTTAGCGTTACTTTCATTGAGTTAGAGTTCTGAATAACGTAAGATTCTCTCATTTTAAACCTGTTTGTCTTAAATCAAGAAAAACCATTCTCTTGCATACCACAAGCGGGGCTGGGCGTGTGGGTAAAAATGTATAAGAAAGGACTAAAATGGCTCTTATGAATCGTCTCAAGAGCCAAGGGCTTTAGCAACACCCACGAGCTGGAAAATATAATGATGGTGCCGGATTGCTCTTTCACAAACGTAAAGATGGGGGTACTCAATGGATTTACCGTTATACCATTCATATACCATTCATGGGCGCTGTCGCTAAATGGACTTGGGTGCTTTGAGAGATGTCTCTTTAAAACAAGCTCGTGAATTGGCAAACCCAATAGCGTTCTGTTCTTCGTGATGGTCATGATCCCATTAAAAAACGTGAGAAACGAAAACGTGAGGCAATGCGTAATCTCCATTACTTAAAAAACATTGCCTTAGATGCTTTTGAAAGTCGTAAAGCTGAATTAAAAAATGATGGTAAAGATGGAAACAGGTTTTCACCTTTAAAACTCCATATTCTCCCCAAATTAGGCTGTCTGCCTATTTCAGAGATTACACAAATAGAAATACGCAATATCCTCGCTCCCATCTGTCATACAAAAGCTGGAGATGCTAATACAGCACTGATGCGTCTCAAGCTTTGTTTCAAACATGCTGCGGCGTTGGGTGTGGATGTTGATTTACAGGCAGTAGAAAAAGCAAGGGCTCTCTTAAGGAGGGATAGTGTAGTGTTATTAGGATTTATAAAGCGAAAAGGCAACACGATGTGCTGCCTTTTTTGTTAATGCATAGAAAAGAAATACGCTATTTTTACAGCCTTGTATTAAAACTGATAACGTATTCCTCCTGAAAAGCTTGCACCAGATATACCGGTTTTTCGAAGCTTTTGTTGATAGCTTACATCACCATGAAGGGAGAAATTGTGAGACAGTTGCGCATTGATGCCAACGCCGCCTTCAATTGCAGGTCCCATAGGATCAAGGTCAAAATCTCTGCCAATCCGGATGGTACCATCATC
>NZ_JBHIQG010000009.1:0-5063 GCF_042196425.1 Bartonella sp. AD328YNZD
GCTTTTGTTGCAATCATCATTTTTTATGAAAAATATTTGATTATGTTTTTTCTTCTAGAAATTCTTGCGGTGTAAAACGATACGTTTTTGAGCAAAATTCACATGTGACTGAAATATAGTTATCTTTAACCATTTTATTGCGTTCATCAATAGGAAATCCTTCTAGGATTCCTTTAATTTTTTCGCATGAACAAGAACATTGATCGACAAGAGAAAAAGAATTAAAAACTCTAACACCTTGTTCATGAAAAAGACGAAACAATAACTGTTTACTACCCACTTGGGGATCTGTTAATTCTGAACTTTCAATCGTTTTCATGAGTATTTTAGCTTCCTGCCATTGGTTATCCAATTGGGTATGAGTTTTCGTTTCTTCTCGCTTTTGATGAGGAGCATCTATTTTATGATGAGACGATTCTTGGGGTAAAAGTTGGGTCAAAATACCTCCAGCTCGCCAACTTTTCTGCGGTTTTCCTTGTTGATCACGATTAATTAATATGGCAACAGCCAAACGAATATCGGTAGGAATTTGCTCTGATTGATCAAAATAAATACGAGAAGCTTCTTGTAAATTTGATCCCTCTAATGCAACTATCCCTTGATAGGGTTGCATGTGGGGACCTTGATCAATTGTGAAAGCTAAAGTTCCTTTTCCTAAAAGTATTTCTGAAGAGGTTTGACCATTGTCTATGGCTTGTTTAAGCTGTTCCTTATCAAAACGAGCATATCCACGTAAACTGGAAGGAGGCGAAAAATCGCACACCAACATATTAACCGGTCCATCGGAATGGGTTTGTAGAATAAATTTTCCCGTAAGTTTTAGAGAAGTTCCAATCAGAACCGTTAAAAGTAAAGCTTCTGCTAGAAGATAAGAAACCGGTTCAGGGTATTGATGTCTTGTGAGAATAGAATTTAAAGTTTCCCCAAGTTGTACGGCACGTCCACGGATATCAAGTTCTTCAACTTGAAAGGGAATAACACTATCATCTTCATGCAAGAAGTTGTTGTTGAGAGAGGCTTCATCCTTAGCTTGTTCACTCATAGCTTTACCTTTTTTATATAATTTGTTGTAGGGAGGCTATTGTGGAGAGAAAAATGCATCTTGTAAACACCAAGAAAGAATTGCTTTTTGAGCATGAAGACGATTTTCAGCCTCATCGAAGACAACGGAGTGCGGTCCATCAATCACAGAATCAACCACTTCTTCACCACGATGAGCAGGAAGACAATGCATAAAAAGAGCATCCGGTTTTGCTAATTTCATGAGAGCTTCATTTACTTGATAAGGCTGAAAAATAGAATGACTGCGAGCACGAAACTCTTGTCCCATGGAGACCCATGTATCGGTCATAATACAATCAGCATCTTGAGCCGCTTCTTGGGGATTATGGGTTAGCATAAGATGCGCTCCCCGCTCACGTGCCCAATGTACAAATTGTTCTTGTGGTTCACTGCCCTTTGGTGTGGCAACACGCAAATGAAAACCAAAAAGAGCTGCAGCTTCAATTAAGGAATGGAGCACATTATTACCATCTCCCATCCATGCAAATATTTTGCCAGCAATTGGCCCTCTATGTTCCTCATAGGTTAAGATATCTGCTAAAATTTGGCAAGGATGTGTATCATCTGTAAGGGCATTAATGACAGGAATTTGTGCATATTGTGCCAATTCGAGCATACGTTGATGTTTTGTTGTTCGTAATATCACGATATCCACAAAACGGGATAAAACTCGAGCCGTGTCAGCTATAGTTTCACTGTGACCAAGCTGCATCTCTGAGCCCGTGAGCATGATTGTATCTCCCCCAAGCTGGCGCATACTGATATCGAATGAAATACGGGTTCGTGTGGATGGTTTTTCAAAAATCATCGCGAGCGTTTTACCTATAAAAGGTTTTGAACCTTTTCCTGCTTTAAAAGATGCTTTAAGGATTTTTGCATAATCGATTAATGCACGTGCCATTGCTGGCGTTAAAATGGATAAATCCGTGAAATGACGAAGAGCATTTGTCATGTGTGTGATATTTGTCTGTCCTTATTTATTTTCGAAAGATAAGAAATTGCTTTTTCAATACGACGCAAACTTTCATCTATTTCTTCTTCCTTGATAATAAGAGGAGGCAATAAGCGCACAACGTTATTGTTGGCAGCAACACTTAAGAGATATTCACTTTCCAAGGCATTAACAACGAGATTTGAAGGCACAACACACTGAATGCCCATCATAAGCCCCATCCCCTGAACAGCGCAGATAATATCAGGATAGATATTGAGAATGTGCAAAAGTCCATTTTTTAATTTATCCCCCATACGCTGAACATGGTTGAGAAAACTTGGCTCTAACAAAATATCAAGAATACTATTTCCTACAGCCATTCCAAGCAAATTGCCTCCAAAGGTTGATCCATGCGTCCCAGGTGTCATACTTTTTGCAACTTTATCCGTTGCAAGGCAAGCACCTAATGGAAATCCACCTCCTAGTCCTTTTGCAAGGGTAAGAATATCAGGCGTGACATCACTCCATTCATAGGCAAAAAGCTTTCCTGTTCGTCCTACACCCGTTTGGACTTCATCTAAAATCAATAACAGACCATTATCATCGCATATTTTGCGCAAAAATCTTAAATATTCATGAGGGACCGTTCGTATTCCTCCTTCTCCTTGAATAGGTTCAATAAGAATAGCGGCGGTATTTTTATTAATAACGTTACGCAAAGCGGTTTCATCACAAAAAGGGACTTGAATAAATCCACCAGCTTTAGGTCCAAAGCCTTCAAGATATTTTTCATGCCCAGTCGCAGCAAGTGCTGCAAGTGTACGTCCATGAAATGCCCCTTCAAAAGTAATTATTTCAATGCGTGTTGAATGACCAGCGGCATAGTAATAATGACGCGCTGTTTTAAATGCGCATTCTAATGCTTCAGTGCCTGAATTGCAGAAAAAAACCTTATCTGCAAAACTATTTGCACAAAGCCGCGTAGCAAGAGCTGCTTGTTCAGGAGATTGAAAAAGATTGGAAACATGCCAAAGCTTTTCAGCTTGTATTTTGAGTGTATCAACCAATTTTGGATGTGAATACCCTAATGCATTAACAGCAATGCCAGATGTGAAATCAAGATAATGTTCTCCTTTATCGGAAATAAGCCATACACCATGCCCTTGTTCAAAATGCAAATTTCGTCGTGCGAAGCATTCATAAAGTGGTTGTACAGAGATGGTGTCCATCATAATTTCCTTTATATTTTAACCTTTTCAATATATATACAAAGCGACACTATAAATAAAACAACATGGTACATTTCGTTACGGTGCTTTCAACTTTCATTGCGATTAATGATTACACCTATGGAATAGATCATTACACCAATTGAAAAAAAGTCAATGAAGGTTCTACAAATAAGCATTTTGGAAAAAACCTTAAACAAAAATGAAAGTTTAACCTATGATTGATTTGCAAGTTGGGGAAAACATTCTAAATAAACTCTTCAAGAGGTAAAGACTCTTGTCATAGAGTGAGTGCATATTGTAATTTACAATATAATAAGCAAGATGATGTGTTTTGATTTGTAAATCCACAGGTTGGATGATTTTTTTATGCTCACGTAGAGTGTAAAGTTCTTTCATTCAGCGTAATGAAAACATTATTTAAACATTTGAAGATGCAACGGGGGAGAGCATCTTAGTGACGTAATCGGAATGGAGTGCTGGTATGGGTTGGACATGTGAACGCGTTGAGCTTCTTAAAAAGCTTTGGAGTGAAGGATTAAGTGCAAGTCAAATTGCTGCTCAATTAGGTGGGGTCAGCAGAAATGCAGTCATCGGCAAAGTACATCGATTAAAGTTACCAGGACGTGGTAAGACAGCACAAGGAAGCACGCGTGCGCAAAAAACTCCCGTGGGAAGCAGCAGCCCATCATCTCCACGTGTGCGTCGCAACACATCCACGGTATCGCCAATAAACACATCAGCTGTAAGTATTGAAGAAACCGCTTTAAAGACAGAATTTGTAGTGGAAGATGTAAAAGAAGTTGATATATCCACAAAATCCAATGTAGTTGTGCCTATATCACGTCAACTTAATCTTCTACAATTGAGTGAAAATACATGTAGATGGCCGGTTGGCGATCCATTATCAGCAGATTTTCATTTTTGTGGTGCAGATTCTGATGAAAATAGCCCTTATTGTGCCTTTCACGCTAAGCTAGCATTTCAACCAATATCTGAAAGACGTCGGATAAGAGTGTAATATCCTCCGATTGAATCTCGTATTCTACGCCTTCTGCGCTTCGTTATTAAATTTTAATTATTGAATTATTATGAGAAAGAAATTTGTTCTTTAATGAATGAAAAAATTTCTTCATGAAAGCATTCATCGTAAATTGTATCTTTTGATGCGAGTGTGTGGCTATGTGTTGTAAAATGTCTATTGTTGTTTATTTTCACGATTCTCTTTAATTCAGTTATACAGTTTTTAAAACTATCCATAGTAGCAATATCTTTTGAAGAACGTAGTTTCTTAATTTCTCATGTTTTTATTTTTCATATACTTAATAGATTAATGCATTGATTTATAAAACAATTTATCATTTTACATCCTGAATTAGATCCGCAAATATGATAAGACTCTCTCATTTTAAGTCTTCTTATATTGAATTAATAAAAATCTTTCGTTTGCACATCACAAACGAGACGAGAGCCGTGTAGAGTAAAAACACTTAAAGAAAGACACACCGCTTATAAACTTTCTCAAGTACTAAGGAGGATTCAAGGGCTATCGCCATATTGGGAAGTGGTAAATCACGTTAGAATATCCAACCTTGCACTTTATATGTAAGTGTAAAGATGGTGGTGTACAATGAATTTTGTACACCTCACGGAGATTACTTTTTACACGCCCTTCCATAAAATGAATTTGAAAATATTAGGAGATATTTTTTTAATAAGCATGTGAATATGTAGTATAAGTATGTTCTGCCTGAAACATTCTGTTTTTCGTGAGTGCTGTTATCACATTAAATCTGTAAAAACAAAAGCATGAGGCAATGAGAGAGTGTAAAACAATG
>NZ_JBHIQG010000009.1:5163-13336 GCF_042196425.1 Bartonella sp. AD328YNZD
CCGCCATGTTGACGCGCTGCTTTTTCAAACGCATGGACATAATATCGAAAAGCTGGTGTTGATAACCAATACGGAACAAATCTATACAAAGCTCCATCGCTCCCAACGGATCGTCCTTTTCCTGTAATCACAAGAACATAACGCAATCCTCTCTGCTGAGAGGATTGTAAAAATTTTTTTAAGAAAAAATAAGCTTCTTCCTGCATATAACCGTGGAGATCAAGACGCGCCTCAAGAGGATAACGACCTTGGGAAATTTTACGATGTGCAACATGATCAAAGAAATGATCCTTTTGTGCTTGTGTAACTGCCCTCTTTTCTCTTTTAATAATTGTCGAGGGTTGTTGATTTTCCTGAGACAATAAGGAGATTTGAGTTACAGGCTGTTTTTTATCATTAATATTTGCAATAGTTTCTGAAGTAGAAGAGAGAATCTTACCATGAAGCGGTGTTATCGTACGACAAACCATCTCCCATAAAAGGCGATCTTGTGAAGCCAATAAATCTCTTTTTTGTCTCCATTTATTTGAGGACATTTTAATTTCTCATAAATCATTGAATGCTTATGGAAGAAAAACAAAAAGTATTTTAATTTTCATTTTCTGTAGCAAAAAGCTTCCAGTTGGGATCTGATGATAAACTATTGCGAACAAAAGTCCAAATATCCCTGATTTCTACAATAGCATCAGGATCACCGTCTATACGCTCGCCCTGTTCATTATAAGTAACAGAAATCATCTCACTGACAATACGTATCGTTAAAAGTTCGTCTTTTTCTTGTATTGCCGCCGAGACAAACTCGATCTTATTAATTCCAACAAAAGTAAACTCTATTCTTTCTTTGTTTTTTTCTCGTTGTTCAATCGCTGTACAAAAGTTTTCAAAAACATTCTGACAAAGCAAGCTTTTTAGTTGACTGCGATCACCTTTGGCAAAAGCTGTTACAATCATTTCATAAGCAATTTGTGCACCTTTTATAAAAAATTGAGGAGAAAAATGCGGGTCAATTTTACGCAGTGCTCGCAAATTTTTATTCAAAATACTTCCCTCTGGTGCAATTTCATCAATTTCACTAAAATTGCCTTTTTCTGAATTTTTCTGATGAGGGAACGAAACAATATTATCTGTCGTTTCTGTCTCATCTTGTTTTTTAGAACGTCGTGAATAAGGATCAAAGGGTGGCTTTTCAAACCCAATTCGTTTCCCTAATACATTACGGAGTTGCACAAAAATAACAACCATAATAACAAGAGCGATGACAAGTATAACGTCAAATTCCATAGGCGCTGTCAATCTCCAAAGATTAAGTCTCTAATAAACATTGCAGTCAATACCATTTATCAATAAATATGTAAAATAAGGAATCTTATCATTCAAATATTTTTATAGATTTTATATTTAAACGGAGTTCTCTTAAGAATTTCTCCCCCTACTCATCCAGAAGGAAATTTTCATGTGATAAAACTTTATTCTATAAATCCTCGTTTTTTTGTTGTTATCTTTCTTTGCATTCTTTTAATCGAGATTGCTGGTTTTATCTTTGTTGGTCAAGAAATTGGTATTTTAGCAACCTTGAGTCTGGTTATTCTCACAACCATAGTTGGGGTTGTTTTATTGCGAATTCAAGGGATTAGCCTTTTAAAAAACATACAAACTGAACTTATCCAAGGACGCACATTAGAAAATAATATTATCAATGATGCTTTCATTATGTTCAGTGCGATTTTACTTATTCTTCCCGGCTTTATAACTGATCTCTTGGGAATATTACTTCTTATTAAACCAATTCGCTCTGTTGTTTGGCATTTCTTTTCATCATTAAAAAACAAAATGAATCAAAATACTAAAAGAAAAAATGACTCTGAAAAAATAATTGACCTTAACGCAGAAGATTACACAATTCATGATACGACAGAATCTCCATGGCGCAAAAATGATGATAACCATTGAAATGCCTAAAAAATCTGTAACAAACTAAAAAAATATTCAAGATAAAGAGCGCATTTCTTGCAACCTTTTGCAAGGCGTGATAACCAATCTGGTCTTTAGATCTAAAATAAATATACATATTATAATGAGAGAGGTTCGTCGTATGGCCGAAGGTGAAATGAATAACAGTGGTGGAGAGCCGGTTTTTGCTGTATTAACTCAATATTTAAAAGATTTATCATTCGAAAACCCTGGTGCTCCTCGTTCATTGCGTGCACGTGAAAAGTCACCACAAATTGATATCAATATTAACGTCAATGCTAACCCAATTGGTGATGATAATTATGATGTCGTTTTGTCTCTCTCCGTTAAAGCCAATGATGACACTGAAACCTTATTTCATGTAGAACTGATTTACGGTGGTGTTTTCCACCTTAAAAACATTCCACAAGAACATGTTATGCCACTGGTCTTTATTGAATGTCCCCGTCTTTTATTTCCATTTGCTCGCCAAATTATATCTGATGCTACTCAAAGTGGTGGTTTTCCACCTTTGTGGATTGACCCTATTGATTTTGCAGCACTCTTCCAAAAGCGTCTTTCTGAAGAACAAAAGGACAGTCAAATACAGCCCTCTTAAAAAATTTATTTTTTTTGCTATCAAAAAGCCCCTTGATATATTATTGGTATATTAGGGGCTTTTTTTCCTTTAGATGACTTTTTCGGCATGATAAGCCGCAAGCATTGCAATATTGACAACATCTGTATCGCTTCCACTAAATGGTACAATTTGGACAGATTTTTCCAATCCAATTAAAATAGGACCAATGATGGTTGCTTCACCAAGTTCTTGTAACATTTTGCTGGCAATGGAAGACGCGTGATATCCAGGCATAACTAAAATATTAGCAGTCTCTGTTAATCCCATAAATGGGTATTGCTGCATCAATTTGGAATTGAGCGCCACATCAGCGCTTATTTCTCCATCAAACTCAAAATCAACCTTGCGTTCGTGCAAAATATTAATTGCATCCTGAATTTGCTGCGTCGTCTGCCCTTTCATGTAGCCAAACGTAGAAAATGCTAAAAATGCTACCCGTGGTTGATATCCAAATCCACGCACAAACGAAGCTGTTTGTTCCGCTATATCAGCAAATTCTTCAGCATTAGGATTTTCATAAACAGCTGTATCGGCAATAAACACAGTTCGGCCACGGCAAATGGCCATTGAAATACCAATCAATCGTTCTTTTGGTTTTTCATCAATTGCCCGACGTATATCGATCAACGCTGTTTCATAATTGCGTGTCACCCCTGTAACCATTGCATCAGCATCTCCTAGTGCCACCATACACGCAGCAAAATAATTGCGATCATTATTGATACGACGATGACAGTCACGCAACAGCCAGCCTTGACGCTGCATCTTTTTATAAAGATAATTCGCATAAGCATCTGTACGGCAAGAAAGCTTGGCATTTATAATAGAAATACCTTCACGCTCCAAATCAATTCCAGCGATAACAGCTGCTTCTCTTATTTGCTCTTCCCGACCAACCAAAATCGCTTGTCCTAATTTTTGATGAACATAAGAAACGGCTGCCCGCATAACTTGTTCTTCTTCACCTTCTGCAAAAACAATTTGTTTTGGCGCTTGACGAACGTGGTTATAAACCCCACGCATTATCGAAGAAGTAGGATCACGCCTCGCATTTAAATCACGCTCATAGGCCTCTAAATCATCTATGTTCTTTTGTGCAACACCGCTTTCCATTGCTGCTTTTGCTACCGCTATTGAAACAACTGTGAACAAACGCGGATCAAAAGGAACGGGAATGATATAATTAGGACCAAATTTTAATCGCTTTCCACGATAAGCTTCTGCAACGCTGTCAGGTACTTCCTCATGCGCTAAATCAGCAAGAGCTCTTGCCGCAGCAATCTTCATGTCTTCATTAATAACTGTTGCACGCACATCAAGCGCACCACGAAATATATAAGGAAAACAGAGAACATTATTAATCTGATTTGGATAATCGGAACGCCCTGTTGCAACAATAGCATCATGACGCACTTGCATAACCTCTTCCGGCGTAATTTCTGGATCGGGATTGGCCATAGCAAAAATGATCGGCTGCGGCGCCATGGATTTTACCATTTCAGGGGTAAGAGCACCTTTAGCAGAAACCCCGAAAAATATATCTGCTCCTTCCATTGCTTCCATAAGCGTACGTTTATCCGTTCGAATAGCATGCGCAGATTTCCACTGATTCATTCCCTCTTTACGACCTTCATAGACCACGCCCTTTGTATCACATAATATGATATTTTCAGAACGAAAGCCCATTGCTTTAATCAGTTCAATACAAGCAATCCCAGCAGAACCAGCACCATTACAGACTAACCGCGTGTTTTGCATATCGCGCCCTGTTAAAGTCAAAGCATTGAGAACACCCGCAGCAACAATAATCGCTGTACCATGTTGATCATCGTGAAAAACAGGAATATTCATCACCTCGCGTAGGCGGCTTTCAATCATAAAGCACTCAGGTGCCTTAATGTCTTCAAGATTGATTCCACCAAAAGAAGGTTCTAAATGACGCACCAAATTGATAAAACTTTCCGTATCATTTATATCAATTTCTAAATCAATGGAATCAATATCCGCAAAACGCTTAAACAGCACTGCTTTGCCTTCCATGACCGGCTTAGAGGCAAGGGCACCTAAATTGCCTAACCCTAAAATAGCTGTACCATTTGAAATAACAGCAACAAGATTGCCTTTTGCTGTATAATCGTAAGCGAGTGCTGGATTTTGAGCAATTGCCTTAACTGGAACTGCAACACCTGGTGAATAAGCAAGTGCTAAATCATGCTGTGTTGCCATAGACTTTGTTGCAACAATCTCAAGCTTTCCTGGTCGACCACGACTATGAAAATCTAGAGCTTCTCTTTCGCTCGCACTGTAAACAGTTTGAGACATTTTCTGATCCTGCTCGCTCTTTTTCATCTCACTTTATTTTCTCCAAAAACAGTGTAAATTTTGCTTGATAATGCGTATAGTTATTAAATTTGATTCATATGTTAGAAATCGCTATTCTTGCCTTAGCAAATCTGATGATACGTTGCAATTTAGAGATAAATAAATATCGAAGTAAACAAAAAAGAGTAAAAACTTCACTTAAAGGAAACAGGCCTCGTACAAATGGATAAAAAAAACAATCATAAAAATAATTTAATTCCACAGCCTGCCTCCTCATCTGCTTCCTCTCAAGAACGTCTTACACCTATGATGGAGCAGTACATAGAAATCAAAGCCATCAATCATGATTCCCTTCTCTTTTACAGGATGGGGGATTTCTATGAATTATTTTTTAATGATGCAATTGAAGCGGCTCAGGCTTTAGGAATCACACTCACAGCACGCGGAAAACATTTAGGACAAGATATTCCTATGTGTGGTGTTCCCGTTCATGCGGCAGATGATTATTTGCAAAAACTCATTGCTTGTGGTTATCGTGTTGCTGTTTGTGAACAAATAGAAGATCCTGCTGAAGCGAAAAAACGTGGCTCAAAGTCTGTTGTTCGGCGTGATGTTGTTCGTCTTGTAACACCTGGAACAATAACAGAAGAAAAACTCCTTGATCCAACGCGTGCAAATTATTTGATGACGCTTTCCCGTATAAAAACCAGTGATGGAGAAGAGTTTGCTCTTTCTTGGATTGATATCTCAACAGGCATATTTCGTGTAACAGAAAGCCGCCAAGAAAAACTTTTGGCAGATATTATGCGTGTGGATCCACAAGAAATCATTGTTGCTGATTCCTTTTTTCATGATAAATCTCACAAATCGCTTTTTAATGTTCTTGATCGTATCGTTTCACCTCAACCTGCTTGTCTCTTTGATGCACTCACCGCTGAACGCGATATTTGCAATTATTTTAAACTCTCAACTCTTGAGGGTGTTGCCGATTATTCACGTTCCGAACTCTCTGCAATTGTGGCGGCTATTCGTTATATCGAAAAAACACAAATCACGCATCGTCCTCCCCTCATGCAGCCTGAGCGCCAAAATGAAAGTGCGACTCTTTTTATTGATGCTGCAACCAGATTAAGCCTTGAACTTATTCGTACGACATCAGGTCAACGGGATGGAAGTTTATTAAAAGCGATTGATCGCACTGTAACAGGAGGAGGGTCACGCCTTCTTATTGACCGCCTTATTGCTCCCCTCACCACTCCTTCAGCGATTGATACGCGTTTGGATTCTATCGATTTTTTTCTACGTAATCCTTCTCTTGCAGAAGCGATAAAGCTTATTTTAAAAGGGGGACCAGATATGCCCCGCGCCGTTTCACGTTTGGCTCTTGGACGAGGAGGCCCCCGTGATATGGCGACAATCCAACGCGGTTTTGAAATCATTCGTGAACTGCATCAACTCCTTAATAATGAGCTCCTACCTCAAGAAATAAGTGATGTACAGCAGATATTCTCAAACTTACCCACAGCTTTATACATTCATTTAGAGCAAGCATTAGCTGATGATCTCCCACTGCTTAAACGTGATGGGGGATTTATTCGCTCCAATTATCATAAAGAGCTCGATGAAATGCGGGCTTTACGTGACGAATCTCGCCGCGTTATCGCTGAACTTCAAGCGCAATATGCCCAAGAAACAGATATTAAGACGCTTAAAATAAAGCATAATAATATTCTAGGCTATTTCATTGAAGTAACCAGTACACAAGCATCTGCTCTCACAAATAATCCACAGGCTAAAGCACGTTTTATTCATCGCCAAACAATGGCAAACGCTATGCGTTTTACGACAACAGAGCTTGCTGACCTTGAAAGCCGTATTGCCCATGCTGCCAACCATGCATTGACGCTTGAATTAGAAATCTTTGATATTCTCGTTCAGGAAATTACCGAACAAGTTGACTTTATTCGTAAAGCCTCTGAAGCAATTGCCATTTTAGATGTCTCTGTCGCTCTAGCACATCTTGCTGAAGAACAAGGATATTGCCGCCCTAAAATTGATCATTCACTGACCTTTCATATTACAGCAGGACGCCACCCTGTCGTCGAGCAAGCACTCCGCAAACAAGCCGCAGAACCCTTTATTGCCAATAATTGTGATCTCTCTGTACAAAAAAATCAACAGTATGCAGCAATCTGGCTTTTAACTGGACCTAATATGGGAGGAAAATCAACTTTTTTGCGGCAAAATGCTCTCATTGCTATTATGGCACAAATGGGGTCCTTTGTTCCAGCAACTTCAGCGCATATTGGCGTCGTTGATCGCCTGTTTAGCCGTGTTGGTGCTTCCGATGATCTTGCACGAGGGCGCTCAACCTTTATGATGGAAATGGTGGAAACAGCAACGATTCTCAACCATGCAAGTCACCACTCCCTTGTTATTCTTGATGAAATAGGACGTGGAACATCAACCTTTGATGGACTATCTATTGCTTGGGCAGCCGTTGAATATCTCCATGAAGTTAACCATTGTCGTGCTATTCTTGCTACCCATTTTCATGAAATGACTGCGCTTACCGAAAAACTTGATAGACTGCATAATGTAACCATGAAAGTCAAAAATTGGGATGGTGATGTGGTTTTCCTTCATGAGGTCATACCAGGAGCTGCTGACCGTTCCTATGGTGTACAAGTTGCAAAGCTTGCTGGACTTCCCCCAGCCGTTATTACACGAGCGACAGATGTCCTCCATCAACTAGAACAAGGTGAAATGGCTGGAAAAGGGCATAAACTCATTGATGATTTACCCCTCTTTTCTCTTAAAGCAACATCTCCCGTCAATGAAGAAAGAAACAAACATTGTGTTCTTCACGAAGCTTTAAAAAATATCCATCCTGATGAACTCTCTCCTAAGCAAGCTTTAGAAACAATTTACCACCTCAAACAGCTTGAAGAGAGTACCCCCCTATAGAAAACAGATGTTATTTTTTATTAAATAAGCTTTCTTAATAGGAAATAAAGTGTCCTTTTTTGATATGTTTTGGTACAAATATTTGTTTACCTTATTCCTATTGCTTTTCTACGCAATATATTTTGATAAGTAGAATGCATCTAGAGGAAAAATCCTATGCATTATATTTCATATTTCCTTAGATCAATCTTGACGTTTATACAAAAAAATTGATCCACATCGATTCTTTTTACAAGACAATCATTTTTTGCAACGATTATCTTGAATTCTCCTCCACCTTGCCAACATGCATGT
>NZ_JBHIQG010000009.1:13436-19644 GCF_042196425.1 Bartonella sp. AD328YNZD
ATTACGCTTTTTCTTTATATTTCAAATGATAAAGAACTCTTTTACTGTTTCCACATGAATCATATAATTAAGTATATCAATGATATTCTAATTGCATTTTATTTTCCTAAAAAAAGCTTTTGAAATCCTTCCCAACCTTAAACGACGAAGATTTCCACTCGAATTTGATCTGTAAACAGTCCCAATTCTAGCGGCTTCCTCTTAAGCTTCCCACTCATGTAATTAACTTACACAAGGACTTGACAAACAAGCCTAAGAATATTCACAACTCACGTTAAAAACACTTAAATGTTGAAAGCTTTCTTATATCCCACGTCTCAATGACAGTGTTTTATAGCCCAACAAAATAATATCACCAGTACAATAAATATCTTTCATAAGATGAGTAATAAGAGATCATAACCTTGCATAAAACTAGAATATGATATGAAAAGCGCTTGATACGACCTCACCTGTCTTACACAACTACTAAAAAAAATCCGCAGCAGCTTTTATAAATTTTATGCATCGCCTTTTAATCATACTTACGATAACTCAAAATATCCTGATAAGCTCATAAACTTATCCGCTTAGAATATCGTGCAAAAGATACCAAAAAATCTCTTAGAGGACTATCTTTCTTTTATAAGTCAATACATTGATTTATAATTAAAGTTTAGCGTTATTGAACTTGAATTAGCCCCCCCAAATATCGTAAGATTCTTTCATTTCAAGCCTGTTTATCTTAAACCAATCAAAATCACTTGCTTGCACATCACAAGCGGGATGAGTGTGTGGGAAAAACTATAATACAAATGCCTCTTATGAACCCCAAGGATTGTAGCAACATCCATGAGCTGGCAAAGTGTGTGATGGTGCCGGCTTGCTTCTTCTCAAGCGTAAAGATGGGGCTGTTCAATGGATTTATCGTTATACCATTCATAGGTACCGTCGCAAAATGCGCTTGGGAGCATTGAGAGATGTCTCTTAAAACGCATCCTTTATCTCATCAAATATTACGAACTGCACCCTTTGAAGCAGATGTGGTCATCGCTGCATAAGCTTTGAGAGCCTTTGAAATTTTACGCTGACGCTTCTCAACCGGTTGCCAAGCACCTTTTCCTTTTGCTTCCATCTTAGCACGACGCTGCCTCATTTCAATGTCATCAACCAATATATGAATGCTACGATTTGGAATATCAATTTCTATGATATCCCCCTCTTCTACCAACGCAATTTCTCCTCCTTCAGCAGCTTCTGGTGAAATATGTCCTATCGAGAGCCCTGAGCTCCCCCCTGAAAAACGTCCATCCGTAACAAGTGCACAAACCTTGCCCAATCCTTTAGATTTGAGATAACTCGTTGGATAGAGCATTTCTTGCATTCCAGGTCCACCACGAGGACCTTCATAACGGATTAAAACAATTTCACCTGTTTTAATCTTATCCGTTAATATAGCTGAAACAGCTGAATCTTGGCTTTCAAAAATTCTTGCTGGACCTTTAAAGGTTAAAATTGACTGATCAACACCTGCTGTCTTTACAATACAGCCATCTTTTGCAAGATTTCCATAAAGAACTGCCAATCCTCCATCTTGTGAATAAGCATGTTTCCTATCGCGAATCACACCTTTTTCACGATCAAGATCAAGAGTCTCATAGCGACTAGATTGGCTAAAAGCGGTTTGGGTTGGAATGCCACCTGGAGCAGCACGATAAAATGCACGAACTGTTGGTTCATTGGTTTGTTTTACATCCCAACGGTACAAAGCTTCTTTCATCGTTTTTGCGTGAACCGTATAAGTTGACGTATCAATGAGTCCCGCCGCATCCAATTCGCCTAAAAGCCCCATAATACCACCGGCACGATGAACATCTTCCATATGCACATTCGCAACAGAAGGAGCAACCTTGCATAAAACAGGAACACGACGTGAAAGATGATCAATATCCGCCATGGTAAAATCCACCTCACCTTCTTGCGCCGCTGCTAAAAGATGCAGTACTGTATTGGTTGATCCTCCCATGGCAATATCAACGGTCATTGCATTTTCAAAAGCCTTGCGTGAAGCAATAGAGCGTGGCAAAACTGTTTCATCATCTTCTTCATAATAACGCTTAACCAATGTAACAATCTGTTTTCCAGCTTCTTCAAAAAGCATCCGTCGATCTGCATGTGTTGCTAGCATTGATCCATTTCCGGGAAGCGAAAGCCCCAATGCTTCCGTTAAACAATTCATAGAGTTGGCCGTAAACATTCCTGAACAAGAACCACATGTAGGACAAGCAGCGCGCTCCATTTCAGCAACTTCTTCTTCTGAATTCTGTTCTGAAGCTGCTGCGACCATGGCATCAACCAAATCAACCATTAGATCTTGATCTTTCCATTTAATCTTACCTGCTTCCATAGGACCGCCTGAAACAAAGATTGTTGGAATATTCAACCGTAAAGCAGCCATTAACATACCAGGCGTAATTTTGTCACAATTAGAAATACAGACAAGTGCATCCGCACAATGTGCATTAACCATATACTCTACAGAATCAGCAATAATTTCGCGTGAAGGCAAAGAATAAAGCATTCCATCATGCCCCATCGCAATTCCATCATCTACAGCAATAGTGTTAAACTCTTTCGCAACACCACCAGCAACGGCTATCTGTTGTGCAACCAATTGCCCAAGATCCTTTAAATGGACATGTCCTGGTACAAATTGTGTAAAAGAATTCGCAATCGCAATAATGGGTTTACCAAAATCTGCATCTTTCATCCCTGTTGCACGCCAAAGACCGCGGGCTCCTGCCATATTACGCCCGTGAGTCGATATTCTTGAACGGTAAGAAGGCATTATTTTTTTCCCCTCAAATAATTCCATTTTTCTTGTTGTGCTGTAACTTCATTATAAAAACAAGAGCTTTAGTATTCAAAAGAGAAAAATACCTTGGACTGAGACATTTGAAGCACAAAATTAAAAGATTTGCATCAACTTCCTCATAAAGCTTTTGTTTTTTCTATTCCTTATCAATCAACATCTCATCTCTGCATAACTCTATATTTGAGAAAAATGTCAAGACGATTCAGTGCAGTATGAACTGTTCTAGATTTTTGTATGCCAGATTTGATGGCTATATTGCGTCTATCTATTTGCGTAATTTCTGAAATTGGAAAGAATATAAAGGCATCGTGGTAAAAATCTATCATCTCCTTACAATTCAGCTTTACACCTTTCAAAAGCTTCCATAGTAATATCTTTTAAATAATGATGAGGCGCTGTCTCATACTTTTGTTTTTCACACTCTTCAATGGAGTTACCCCCTTAGGAAGAACAAAACACACCAAACAAAATACACTTGTATTGCCAATTTACGCATTCGTTTTAAAGAAACATTTCTCACTGCGCTCGAACTCAGTTCATGACAGCGCCCATAAAGGTATAACAGCCCTCGTGAATAATATAAACTTATGAGAAGCATCCTCACCACTTATGAAGAAGAAAACAAACACCATCATACATTTTACTCATCCCCAATGTTGCGAAGTCCTTGGCAATTAAGACAATTAAAAAGAGAGATTTTTATTCCTTTCTTCAAGTGTTTTTATCCACATGGCTCTCCTTGCTTATGACATCAAGTGACTTTAATTGTTTTAACATAAGAAGATCTCAAATGAGAGAACCTTATGATTTTCGGGACTCTCATTCCAGTTGTAAAAAATTAATTATGAATATAAATCAATGTCTTATATCATTATACCCTTTATGAGAAAAACGAATAGAATTTATAAAGAACTCCGTTTTTCTCGTAAGGAAATCTAGTGCAGAGTTACAATTTGTAGTTCATGCTCATTGGCTCCAGCAAGAGCGATAGAGCGTTCATCGGATAAAATGATAGGATAACCTGTTTCACCAAAGAGAGCCCATATGGTAATGCCTGGGGTCATTGGTGGAAGATCTGGAAAGTTTTTAGCCAAGTCATCTGTACAAACTTTTTTTAAATAGGCAATCTGTCCCGCATCAGAGTAGGCTGTGTTCTGAAACGATAAGTTTTGTTTATGTTCTCCCATTTCACGGTTCCTTTACGCCTTAACTTTTATGACTCACCACTACTGACTTTAATTGGAATCTGTTTTATTTCTTTTTTTAATCTTGGTTGATACAGATTAATTGATAAAAGACCATTTTTCAACTCCGCATTTGTGACATGCATCCCTTCCGCAAGAATAAAGATTCGCTGGAATTGTCGCGCAGCTATACCGCGATATAAATATTGATGATTTTGGTTGTCTGTTTGTTTACCATGAATAACCAATTGATTATCATCGAGCAAAATATTAAGATGATTAATCTTAAATCCAGCAACAGCCAAAGTTATCCGGATATGATTTGCATCATCGTTTTTATGTAAACGTTCAATGTTATAGGCTGGGTAAGCTTCATCAGCTTTACCGATACGTTGCAATGTTTTTTCTACGGTTTCAAATCCTAAAAGAAAAGGATTGGAGAAAGGCGTCACATGTGTCATTCATGAGTATCCTCTTTGAAAAGCGGCGTTACTTGACCAAACTCTATACAAAGTGTTCGCTGCATTCCTCTCATATGGCGAGCGTAAATGATAACTTCAAGAGAGAAAATTAAGAGAGTTCAATGACTCAACGTACCATAAAATTATCAAAAGCGCGAAATTTATCTAGTATATTATATAATAAAGATGAAGTTGCAGAAATATTTCGCCGTTTTTCTGTGCAACGCCCAGCGCCTAAGAGTGATCTTATCTATACAAATATTTTTACGCTTTTGGTGGCAGTTGTACTTTCAGCTCAAGCGACAGATGTAAGCGTTAATAAAGCGACAAAAGAATTATTTCGCCTTGCTGATCAACCGGAAAAAATGGTTGCATTAGGGGAAGAAGAAATAGCACTTCATATCCGTTCAATCGGTCTTTGGCGAGCAAAAGCACGCAATATTTATGCACTTTGCAACTGTTTAATTAATCAATATGGCGGTCAAGTCCCTGATACGCGTGAAGCACTTATGTCCCTCCCTGGAGTGGGACGAAAAACGGCTAATGTTGTTTTGAATGTTGCTTTTGGTCAACCTACATTGGCAGTAGATACACATATTTTTCGCTTAAGCAATCGTCTTGGTTTAGCGCCTGGCAAAACACCAGAGATTGTCGAAAAAAAATTATTAAAGATTATACCGATCTATTATCTTCGTCATGCGCATCATTGGCTAATTTTACATGGACGCTATATTTGTCAAGCACGTCAAGCAAAATGTGCGCAATGCATTATTGCCGATTTATGTAAAGCCGCAAGCAAAACAAATGCTATTCCGGCACCTCTGGTTGAAATTCAAGGCAATGGAGCGCCCATTTTTTTATAATACGGTCTTGCTATTTTGTGTATACTAGCTTATGAGAACATTTTTGGAACCGCCCGGCAGGGCATGCCGTGGCTGTTTAAATGCTTGTTCAAGCGTTGGTCCGCTTGATCAAATAAAATGTTTGATTGAATCAATTAATGTATGGAGTAGCAAAATGCCCAAGATGAAGACCAAATCATCCGCTAAAAAGCGGTTTAAAATCACTGCGTCAGGCAAAATTAAAGTAGCAGCTGCTGGTAAGCGCCACGGCATGATTAAGCGTTCGAATAAATTTATTCGCGATGCACGTGGAACAATGGTTTTGTGTGAACAAGATGCTAAAAAAGTCATTCAGCATTATTTGCCGAATGGTATTTAAACCTTACGCTTTTGATTTTGAGGAGATTATAATATGGCTCGTGTGAAAAGAGGTGTGACAGCACACGCTAAGCACAAAAAAGTTCTTAAACAAGCTGAAGGCTTTTATGGTCGACGTAAAAATACCATTCGTGCTGCTAAAGCAGCAGTTGATCGTTCAAAGCAGTATGCTTATCGTGACCGCAAAAATAGAAAGCGTACTTTCCGTGCTTTGTGGATTCAGAGAATTAATGCGGCTGTTCGTGCAGAAGGTTTAACTTATGGACGTTTTATTGATGGCTTATCAAAAGCCGGTATTGAAGTTGATCGTAAAGTTCTTTCAGACATAGCAATCTATGAGGCAGAAGCATTTTCTGCTCTAGTCGCTTCAGCAAAAAAAGCTTTAGAATATTTAAAAGACACAACACCTAATGCTTTTGAAGGCGCTGTCAAGTAAGCCAGTCGTGTTCTCTTAAAGCATTTATTTATTCGAGGTCCCGTGCTGGCTAT
>NZ_JBHIQG010000009.1:19744-21155 GCF_042196425.1 Bartonella sp. AD328YNZD
ACACTAGAAAAACAAAAAGCACCGATACGGATCATTATTCCTGGAAAAACTTACCGCATGGATTCGGATGCAACGCATTCTCCCATGTTCCATCAGGTAGAAGGTCTTGTCATTGATAAAACCTCCACCATTGCCCATATGATGTGGCTACATGAAACCTTTTGTAAAGAATTTTTTGAAGTTCCCTCTGTAAAAATGCGTTTTCGTCCCTCTTTTTTCCCTTTTACTGAACCATCTATGGAAGTGGATATTCAATGTGATCGTTCTGGTTCAGAAATAAAATTTGGTGAAGGACAGGATTGGTTGGAAATTTTAGGATGCGGAATGGTGCATCCTCATGTGTTGAAAAATGTTGGTTTAGATCCCGATGAATATCAAGGCTTTGCATGGGGAATGGGCATTGATCGTATTGCCATGTTGAAATACGGTATGCCTGATTTGCGAGCTTTTTTTGATGCTGATCTGCGTTGGTTAGACCATTATGGCTTTCGTTGCTTTGATATGCCTGCTTTTTTTCCTAATAGAAATGTGTGATCTTAGTCATCGCTTTCATGTGAGGTTTTAAAATGAAGTTTACATTGTCTTGGTTAAAAGATCACTTAGAGACAAATGCATCTTTAGATGAAATTTGTGAAAAATTAACCGCTATCGGTCTTGAGGTTGATCACGTTGATGATCGGTCTTCTTTAAAAGGTTTTGTGATTGCAAAAGTTTTAACAGCAATAAAACATCCTGATGCCGATAAACTTCAAATTTTATCAGTGGATACAGGAACTGCTACACCTGTTCAAGTTGTCTGTGGAGCCTCAAATGCACGAGCAGGTCTTGTTGGTGTTCTGGCACTACCAGGCACTTATATTCCAGGACTTGATGTAACATTATCTGTAGGAAAAATCCGCGGTGTTGAAAGTTTTGGGATGATGTGTTCGCAAGCGGAGCTTGAATTAACAAATGAGCATGACGGGATTATCGAACTTCCAGAAGATGCACCTATTGGAGATTCATTTGCAGCTTATGCTGGTTTAGATGATCCGATCATTGATATTGGTTTGACCCCCAATCGTTCCGATTGTACAGGTGTTCGCGGTATTGCCCGTGATCTTGCTGCCGCTGGAATGGGAAAGTTAAAAGAATTATCCTTGTCAAAATTTGATACTGCTTTTGAAACACCACTTCATGTTTCTTTAGATTTTTTGCAAGGTTCATCATTATGTTTAGGTTTCGCTTGGCGTGAAGTACGCAATGTTCAAAATGGCGAATCACCACAGTGGATGCAACAACGTTTGAATGCAATTGGTTTGAGACCGATTAATGCGCTTGTTGATATGACCAATTACATCAGTTTTGACCTTGGTCGTCCACTCCATGTTTTTGATGCAGATAAAATTAAAGGTAATTTGTGTGTACGTTG
>NZ_JBHIQG010000009.1:21255-25887 GCF_042196425.1 Bartonella sp. AD328YNZD
GTCTTATCAGTGATGCACGTTATCGATTTGAACGAGGTGTTGATCCGGCTTTTATAGAAACAGGGCTTGAAATTGCAACAGAATTGGTCTTACGTCTTTGTGGTGGTGAAGTATCTAAAAAAAGAATCGTTGGCTATCAGCAACAAGAAATCAAACAGATCGCTTTTCCTTTTTCTGAAATTAAACGTTTAACAAATTTGGAAATAGAGCCTGAAAAAGTCATCTCTATTTTAACAAAACTCGGATTTTTTGTTGAAGGAAAAGGAGATGTCGTTACGGTAAAAGTACCATCATGGCGCCCTGATATTATGGGTAAAGCCGATTTGGTGGAAGAGGTTATGAGAATTTATGGGTTAGATAAAATTAAACCTATTCCTTTGGAAAACTTTGCAGAAGGAAAAGATCAAATTTTAACATGCGCACAAATTCGTTCACGTGCTACACGTTTGGCTCTAGTGCAACGTGGTATGAAAGAAGCGGTAACATGGTCTTTTATTTCTGAAAATCAAGCTCTTGCTTTTGGAGGAGGTCAAGAAGAGCTTAAATTAGTTAATCCTATTGCTGCTGATATGTCAGTAATGCGTCCTTCCCTTTTACCTGGTTTGATTATGGCGGCACAGAGAAATGCTGATCGTGGTTTTTCCGATCTTTCTTTGTTTGAAGTTTCAAGTATTTATGAGGGTGACACCCCTGATAAACAACACCGTGTTGTTAGTGGAGTTCGTCGCGGAACAGAGCAATTTAAAGGGGCAGGGCGTTTTTGGAATGGAAATGCAACCGTCGTTGATGTTTTTGATGCCAAAGCAGATGCTTTAGCTGTTTTAGAAGCATGTGATATGGATGTTGGGAAAGTACAGATTGAAGTTGGAGCACCTGATTGGTATCATCCAGGTCGTTCAGGTGTCATAAAACTTGGATCAAAGATTATTCTTGGTTTTTTTGGTGTTTTTCATCCTGCTACATTAGAAACGTTAGATGTCAGTGGTCCTTTATGCGGCTTTGAAATTTTTCTAGACCGAATTCCAGAATCAAATAAAAAAACGACCAAAAGCCGTCCTCCTTTGAAACTCTCACCTTTTCAAATGGTGCGGCGTGATTTTGCCTTTATAGCGGATAAAACTGTTGCCTCTTCTCTTATTACTCGGGCGGCAAGTGGAGCTGATAAAAAACTTATTCATTCAGTGCAGGTTTTTGATATTTTTGAAGATTTAAGCTTTGGTGAAGATAAAAAATCTGTTGCAATTGAAGTAACTATTCAGCCCATAGAACGGACTCTAACAGATGAAGATTTAGAAAAGCTTGCCTCAAAGATCGTGGATAATGTTACCAAAATGACAGGTGCATATTTACGCTACTGAGTATTCTCATTTTTTATGAGATATTTTACATGAAGTGGGAGCATTTTTGAGTGCTCCCTTTTTGTTTGGCATTCAAGAGCTATAGAACTTCTTGAAAGGGGATCTCTTTACTAAAACAAGCTGCTTAAATCATCAGTTTTTTCAATATGAAAAAACTGTTTTTAAACATCTTGAAAAGTTATTTTTTCTCTTAATCCTTCATTGCAAATGTAAAAGATAACTGCTATTGCTAAATGATAATGCAAATTATTTGCAATAAAAAGAAGGCATATAAAGGAAAGAGAGCATCAATGAACGTAAGAACATTTTTCACCATAGTTTTTGGAAGTGTTATTTTTTTTACACCCAATTTTGCTTTGTGTGCTGGTAAATTTAAAGCTGTTACGACATTTACTATCATTGCTGATATGGCACGCAATGTAGCAGGTGATGCCGCTGATGTTGAATCCATTACAAAACCAGGTGCGGAAATTCATGAATATCAACCCACCCCACGCGATCTTATGCGTGCTCAGGGAGCTAACCTTGTATTGTGGAATGGTTTAGAGTTAGAGCTTTGGTTTGAAAAGTTTTTTCAAAATATCAAGGATGTTCCAAGTGTTGTTGTTTCAAAAGGTATTCTACCCATTAAAATTGGTGAGGGCCCTTTTAGCGGTAAACCCAATCCTCATGCGTGGATGTCACCGACCTCTGCTTTGATTTACGTTGATAATATTCGCGATGCTTTTGTAAAATATGACCCTGAACATGCTGAAATTTATAAAGAGAATGCTGAAATTTATAAACAGAAAATTCGTGCAACGATTGATCCAATTAGAGCTGAATTAGAAGCCGTACCGCAAGATAAGCGTTGGCTTGTGACCAGTGAGGGGGCTTTTAGCTATTTGGCGCGTGATTTTGATCTAAAAGAACTTTATTTATGGCCCATCAATGCTGACCAACAAGGAACACCACAGCAGGTCAAGCATGTTATTGATATGGTTCGCAAATACAATATTCATGCAGTTTTTTCTGAAAGCACTATTTCCCCTGCACCTGCTAAGCAGGTTGCCAGAGAAACAGGGGCTAAATACGGTGGTGTTCTCTATGTTGATTCTCTGAGTGAGAAAAATGGTGAGGTCCCCACTTATATTGATTTATTACGTGTCACGAGTGGGCGTATTAGCAAGGCTCTAGCAGAGGGAGTAAAAAGCCAATGACGGAATGTGGAATATTTGCCCAAGGGGTAACGGTAACTTATCGTAATGGACATACAGCTTTACGCGAAGTGAATTTTGAAAG
Organism: Bartonella sp. AD328YNZD; assembly: GCF_042196425.1. Taxonomy (NCBI): domain Bacteria; kingdom Pseudomonadati; phylum Pseudomonadota; class Alphaproteobacteria; order Hyphomicrobiales; family Bartonellaceae; genus Bartonella; species Bartonella sp. AD328YNZD. The sequence continues at coordinate 23,895 of NZ_JBHIQG010000009.1, forward strand.
TCCAAAGGGTTCTATTACGGCATTGGTTGGTGTTAATGGATCCGGTAAGTCAACGTTATTTAAAGCGATTATGGGGTTTGTACGCCCCTCAAAGGGAAAAATTCGCATGTTTGATTTGCCCGTTGATGTAGCTTTGAAAAAAAATCTTATTGCTTATGTTCCTCAAAGTGAAGATGTCGATTGGAATTTTCCTGTCTTGGTTGAAGATGTTGTATTGATGGGGCGGTACGGTCATATGAATTTCTTTCGCTATGCCCGTACACAAGATTATGAAGCCGTTCGTATTGCCTTAGAACGTGTTGATATGCTGGCTTTTGCTAAGCGCCAAATTGGAGAACTTTCTGGTGGACAGAAAAAGCGTGTTTTTCTAGCACGCGCTCTTGCACAAAAAGCAAAAGCTATTTTATTAGATGAACCGTTTACAGGGGTTGATGTTACAACAGAAGATAAAATCATTGCTTTGTTACAAGATCTTCGTAAAGAAGGAGCTGTGATCTTGGTTTCAACGCACAATTTGGGCTCTGTTCGTGAATTTTGTGATCATACGGTTTTAATAAAAGGAACAGTGTTAGCTTCCGGATTAACTGAAAAAATCTTTACAAAGCAAAATCTGGAAAAAACTTTTGGAGGGTCTTTGCACCACCATATTTTTGATCTTCAAAGCACAAAAAAAAATGATGTTTTCATGGGAAGAAAGCAGTCTGCAGTTTGTGAAGATATTGAAAGAGTGGAGCACGTTGCATGATTTCTTGGTTGCTTGAGCCACTGAGCTATCAATATATGGTGAATGCAATGTGGGTTTCTGGGTTAGTTGGGTGTGTTTGTGCCTTTCTTTCGGCTTTTTTGATGTTAAAAGGTTGGTCATTGATTGGTGATGCACTTTCCCATTCGATTGTTCCTGGTGTAGCAGGAGCTTACCTTTTAGGGTTACCTTTTTCACTCGGCGCTTTTTTTTCTGGTGGTCTTGCAGCAGCAGCAATGCTCTTTTTTAACCATCGAACAAAACTTAAAGAAGATACCATTATTGGGCTCATTTTTTCTTCCTTTTTTGCCTTTGGGTTATTTCTCAAATCATTAAAACCAATGGCTGTTAATATTGATACGATTGTTTTGGGAAATATTTTAGCAGTTAGTTCAACAGATATTCTACAATTGGCTTTTATCGGCTTTTTTTCTTTGCTTATATTGCTTTTGAAATGGAAAGATCTTCTTGTTTCATTATTTGATGAAACGCATGCGCATGCCATTGGATTAAACGTAAAGTTTTTAAAGATTCTCTTTTTCACATTACTGGCCGCTTGTACCGTTGCTGCCATGCAAACCGTTGGAGCGTTCTTAGTCATTTGTCTTGTTGTGACACCTGGGGCAACAGCCTATCTTTTAAGTGATCGTTTCGTAAATGTCTTGATTATTGCAGTTATAATTGGAACATTCACAAGTGTCTTGGGTGTTTATGTAAGTTATTTTTTGAATGCGCAAACAGGCGGGGTCGTAGTACTTTTTCAAGCATTTTTATTTATTTTGGCTTTTGTTTTTGCTCCTAAACACGGGTTTATTGCTGCACGCTTACGTATAAATGCGGCAAAAAAGGGTGTGATATTATCATGATTGATCAATTACTGCTTCCGTTTCAATTTTCTTTTATGCTTAAGGGTATGTTTATTGTCATGATTCTTTCTGTTCCAATGGCAATGCTTTCCTGCTTTCTTATCTTAAAAGGATGGGCACTGTTAGGCGATGCCATTTCCCATGCAGTTTTTCCCGGTGTTGTTGTTGGTTATATGACAACACCATGGGTAATTGCATTTTTAACTTCTTTGCCATTTGCTTGGATTCAGCATATGCGTCCCGAGAATATTACAATGACTTTGATTACTTGCGGTGCTTTTGTTGCAGGAATGGTGTGTGCACTATTAACGGGTTTTTTAGGAAGCAATAGCCGTATCAAACAGGACACGGTGATGGGTGTGGTCTTTTCTTCAATGTTTGGTTT
>NZ_JBHIQG010000010.1:0-5692 GCF_042196425.1 Bartonella sp. AD328YNZD
AAAAATGATTGTTTATAAAGTTTTGGTAACCACTTAAAAGTCTTTCTGGTAAATGCGCCATTCTTTTTTTACTTTTGCTTCTTTTTTTACTTTCATTTTGTATATTTTAAAAAACAAACTATTAACATACAAAAATACTAAAAATGCCTTTTCCTTGAAGAAAAATATTTCTTTAAAGTACAAAATATTACTAAAAAATAGCAAAAACAAACTCATTCTTTCCAAATAAAGAGCTATTTTCTTTAGGAAGAAGGTGTTACAGTATGTAAAAATATAATGGTCTGCTTTTAACAAAGAGAAGAAAAGGCCCCTAAGAGCAAAAAGGGAGAGTGAATGTGTTGCAACAAAAAAAAACAGAAATAAAAAACACCCAAGATAAAATAGAACAAATCCTTTTTGCTCAAACCGATGAAGAAGATATTGCTTATTACGAAAGTGAAGAACTTCAAAGGGCCACTGCTATCGCGGTAAAAGCTTTTAATCTCCATCAGACGGGAAAAAATACCATCTTCTTTGAACAAAACTTAACTCGTAATAACAAGCCTATAACCGTTATCACGCTTGTCAATGATAACAAACCCTTCCTTCTCGATTCTATTTTAAATGTCTTCAATCAACACAAAAACCATATTTATTTGATTGCACACCCCATTCTTGATAGTGCTTCTGGAAAACGCATCAGTCTGATGCAAATTCACATCGAGTCACTCAATAAACAGCAGACGCAGAAACTTGAAAATGAACTCACCTTAGTTCTTGAACAGGTTAATGCTGCTGTACAAGACTGGAAACCTATGCTTGAAGAAGTTGAAAAACATATTCATGCCTACCAAATAAGTCTTCCCCCGCACTACAAACAAGAAGGCGAAAAAGCCATTGAATTTCTTCACTGGCTAATGGACGATAATTTCATTTTCCTTGGTATGCGCACTTACAACTTCATCAAAGACCAAAAACCCCTAAAATCCTTTACAGCGAGTAATATTGAACTTGGTATACTCACGGATGCTTCTATTCATATTGTTGACGATAAAAGCATGAAAGAGCCTCCTCAAGAAGTTTTATCCTTCATGGAAAGCGATAATCTATTTATCGTGACAAAAGCGAACAGCCGCTCCAAAATTCACCGTTCTGTTTGGCTGGATTATATTGGTCTTAAAATCTTTGATAAAGAAAACCAACTCTGTGGAGAATTACGCATTGTAGGGCTTTTTACCTCCTCAGCTTATACACGTTCTATTTTGCAAATTCCTTTCTTAAAAGAAAAAGCCCAAACTATTATTCAACGTCTTGGACACAATCACGCCGATTATTCAGGAAAAGCACTCATCAGTGCTTTAGAAACCTATCCAAGAGATGAAATGTTTCGCTCTGATGTTGATACATTGACAGAAAACACTAAACTTATTCTACAATTAGATGAGCGCCCACGTTTACGGGTTCTTGCCCATACTGATTCTTTTGGGCGCTTTGTTTCTATCCTTGTCTACGTACCGCGTGATCAATATAACAGCAGCCTGCGTGAAAAAGTTGGCGAACATTTTGTTGAGCTCTATAAAGGTGACTTTTTTGAATCTTATCCGCTATTTTTGGAAAGCACTCTTATACGTGTCTATTATATCATCCATCGTAAAGGAAACGAAACTGTTCCCCTTATTGAGCGCTCCACACTTGAACAACATGTACGTTCGATTGCACGAAGTTGGGAAGACAGGGTTCAAGCCATCGCTCTTAACAAGAAAATAACAGAGCAACAAACACGTCTAGCCAGTGAATTCCCCAACAGCTATCGTGATTTATTTTCAGCTGAAGATGCTATTAACGATGCCGGACATATTCTAAGTCTTCATGATGAAAAGCCCCTTTTCGTGATCTTTTATCATGCACAAAACAAAGAAAAACAGTGCATTTCTCTTCGGCTTTTTCACCGCCATGAAGCACTTGCCCTTTCCAAACGTGTACCACTCCTTGAAAATATGGGGTTTCGCGTTATTGCTGAACAAACTCTTGAATTACCAGATGGCAATGGGCGCTCTGTGTATCTTCATGATATGCAGCTAGAAAGTACTTTCCAACGCTGTATCGATTTTGAAAAAGACGGTCAAAAACACGCCGAAACCTTTGAAGCCATTTGGGCACAAAATGCTGATAATGACGGCTTTAATGCTCTCACCCAAACAGCTGAGCTTGATTGGCATGAAATTGTTATTTTGCGCCATTATGGGCGCTATCTCCAACAAGCTGGAATTCCTTATTCGCAAGATCGCGTTGCCCAAACTTTAAATGCTTATCCTGACATCACCCAAGATCTTTATGCTTTATTTCATTTAAAATTTCATCAAAGCCATACAGAAAAAGAACGGGAAAAAAACCAACAAGTCATTCAAAAGCGCATTGAAGAAAAATTACGAAAAGTCTCTGGTTTAGATGATGATCTCATTTTACGCCGTTATTGTAACCTTATAGAGGCGAGTTTACGAACAAATGCCTTTACGCCTCTTCCTGATGGAAGTCCACGGCGTATTTTAGCCACCAAATTAAATCCGCGCCAGATTGAAGGTTTGCCTGAACCGCGCCCTTACCGAGAAATTTTTGTTTATGGACCGGAAGTTGAAGGAGTCCATTTGCGTTTTGGACCTATTGCCCGTGGCGGAATTCGTTGGTCTGATCGTGCATTAGATTATCGTACCGAAGTGCTGAGCTTAGTCAAAGCCCAACAAGTTAAAAATGCAGTTATCGTTCCTGCAGGTGCAAAAGGTGGATTCTATCCCCATCGGCTTCCCCAAACAAATGACCGTGCTGTTATCATAGAAGCAGCACGTCAAGCTTATACAGACTTTATCACTGCTTTGCTCTCCATCACAGACAATCTGGTTAATGGCAAAATAAGTGCGCCCCACAATATCATCTGTCATGATGACCCTGACCCCTATTTTGTTGTAGCAGCAGACAAAGGAACAGCAACTTTTTCTGATACAGCCAACGCCATCAGCCAAGCAAACCACTTTTGGCTTGATGATGCTTTTGCCTCTGGAGGCTCAGCAGGTTACGACCACAAAGACATTGGTATTACAGCTAAAGGTGCATGGGAAGCTGTCAAAAGACATTTTAGAGAATCATTTAATCATGATATTCAAACAACGCCCTTCACCTGTGTCGGTGTTGGCGATATGTCTGGTGATGTCTTTGGTAATGGAATGCTGCTTTCCAAACAAACAAAATTGATTGCCGCTTTTGATCACCGCGATATCTTTATTGATCCAGATCCAAACATAGACGAAAGCTACGCAGAGCGTACGCGCCTTTTTAAACTTCCTCGCTCAAGTTGGCAAGATTACGATAAAAGCAAATTATCAAAGGGCGGTGGTATCTTCTCACGAAAAGAAAAAACCATTACTCTCTCACCTGAAGCAGCACAAGCCATTGGTTTTGAAAAACAAACAGGAACACCCTTTGAAATTATCTCTGCTCTTCTCAAAGCCCCGGTTGATCTTTTATGGTTCGGCGGTATTGGTACTTATATCCGTGCTGCAACAGAAAACGATGCTCAAGTAGGTGATCGCGCAAATGATGCAATACGCATTACCGGAGAACAAGTGCGTGCAAAAATTATTGGTGAAGGAGCTAATCTTGGTGTTACACAACGTGGACGGATTGAATATGTCTCAAATGGTGGTCGATGCAATACGGATGCCATTGACAATTCTGCTGGTGTGAATTGTTCTGATATTGAGGTCAATCTCAAAATTGTTCTTGCATCAGCACTACGTGCCAAAACGTTAACCCGCGAAGATCGCAATAAGCTCTTGAAAAAAATGACGCCTCAAGTCGAGCAACTCGTCTTGCGTAACAATTATCTACAACCCCTTGCTCTTTCTTTGGCGGAAAACCAAAGCACTACTGATTTGCCCTATCAAATACGCTTTATGCACGATTTGGAACAAAAAAAACTTCTAGATCGCAGAGTTGAAATACTCCCTGATGAGCAAATTTTACGACAAAGAACAACCCAAGGCAAAGGTCTTCTCCGTCCAGAACTCGCCGTTATTTTTGCCTATGCTAAATTGACCTTAAAAGAAGAAATTGCTAATAGCCCTATTGTTGATGATCACTATTTCAATACAGCCTTGCTGAACTATTTTCCAACCCAAATTCAAGAAAATTTTAAGAAGGAAGTGATTAACCATCAATTGCGTCGTAATATTATCGCAACACTGATTGCCAATGACATTGTAAATCGTGGAGGCCCCACTTTTGTTAATCGGCTACACGATGAAACACAACAAAAGGTTGAAAATATTATTCGCGTTTTTATTGCCATCCGTGATGGTTTTGAAATTCCTCAATTATCTGATCAAATTGATAAGCTTGATAATAAAATACCTGGTCTTGTCCAAAACAAATTCTATGCAGCAATGACCCCAATGCTCTTTGAAACGACCAATTGGGGTTTGCACAACATGGATCTCTCACGTCCACTAGAAGAAATTGTAAAAACAATAAAGCAAGCCCGTAGTATTATTGAAAAAGAGCTTATGCATTCTCCCAACAACGATATTAATCAAAAGATTGAAGAAAAAGCACTACACTACAGTGAAGAAGGAGCACCAAAAGCATTAGCAAAACAATTGGCTCTCTTGGAAGCAGCACCAATAATCTGTGATATTTCTTTGATTGCAAAACAAAGCAACAGTGATCTTATTAAAACTGCAGAGATTTATTTCTCGCTTGCACAAATCATTCGTATAAACCGCATTAATGAAGCTCGTCGAACAATTCCCATCTTAGATTATTATGATAGTATGGCTCTAAGCCAAGCCAAAGAAAATGTTTCCGAAAGCTTACGGCAAATCGTTATGAAAATCCTCAAAAATTATGGCAAGAAAAAAGATCCTTTTGACACTTGGAAACAAACAGAAGAAAATAATATTCATAATATTACAAACCGCATTAGTGCCCTTATTGAAAATGATCTCAATATTTCTCGTTTTACTTTTGCAGCAGGATTGATTTCTCAACTTCAAAATGTTGGCTTTCAAACCTAAAGCAAATACAAAACGACCCACTCAATCTCCCGTTCTATCCCACCACCACAACAAACCAGCGAAAATATAGAGCGGGAGTTTGCATTTTAAACATAACACCCAAAATAAAATCTCGCTATTTATCACAATAGAATTGTTTGCAACAATTTCAAAAAAACAACAGGATTGATTTTTCACCCTAAAAACATAAACTTTCAGACTTAAAAGCAGTACAAAACAGCTAAGCTTTTGCTCCGTTCTATCCATCCATGACTAACCAACAAGGGAAGAACGGAAGCCCTATCCTGCATTTTTAGACAGAGCACTCAAAATAAAAAATAAATTCAAATTTTACTGTCAAACATCCTTCATCATAAAAATATAATATATTGATTTACAATCATAGTTTTATCATTTTTATGATGACTGATAATTCGATATTCTAAATTTGTCTCATTTAAAATCTGTTTATATTCAATTAATTAACCACATTTCCCCTTGCATATTGCAAATGGGAAAGCCGAATAGATAAAAACAGTAAAGAAAGAACTAAAAATGCCCCTCATAAACTGCCTCAAGTGCCAAAATCTGCAGTAACATTGAGAGTTAGCAAATATAATATGATGGTGTTGCCCCTTAGCTTGTTACTCCATAACCGAAAAGATGGT